>VFZK01000202.1 GCA_016871215.1 Acidimicrobiia bacterium
CCTGCGCGGGCTGCGACAGTCCCAGCGGGGCGACCCGCACGCCAGAGGGCGAGGCAGGCGCGGGTGACGTTGGCTATCTGATTTTGTCGCTGCGGAGGACTCCTGGCGGAGGCGAATGGGAATCGTTCTACCACAAGGCATTGATAATAGTTAACTTGTTCATTTTTCAACTTACCACAATGCCCAGAATCCAGGAAATTTCAAGTTACAGGTACGTATTAGGTACGTGGAGCCGGCCTTGCATTTTTCGTTGTTCGGGACTATCCCATTCGGCTGTATGCCCACGAGGAAGCCAACCCGGGTTGACAGCCGTATCGCGTTTTGGATCCAGATAAACGGCCAGTTGCGCGTCTGCAATCGTCTCCTACCATACATTGAATGAGTGGTTCACAAAGGGGACAGTATCGGCCGTACTCGTGACGGCTCAAATCCTCAGCGATTCGGCAGCCGTCCAAGTGATGGCAACGCCGAAGGAGTCTATGTAGCCTCTTGAATTGACGGGGTAGGAATCAGTTTCCCTTTGACTTCCTTTGACGGTGAAATCCAGAGCCAAAGAAGAGCCGCTGCCACGGCTGTCAGTGCCGCGAAATCCAGTGCATGTATCCACCCAAAGTGCTCCGCGATGAGGGGTGTCAGAGTCGGAGAAATGACCCCTCCAAAATTTCCTCCGGTATTCATTAGCCCGCCCGTGAAACCCGCATTTCTTCCAGAAATCTGGTTAGCACTGGCCCAATAGGCACCTTCTGCACCTAGGACCAGAGCCGTGCACAATGCCAATATGGCAGCGGCAAGGTAGGTATTCTCAACACGGGCTCCCGCAACCAGCAAGAGGCCCGCACTAATCTGGCACCCCATGGGTACGCTTCTCCGACCCCAATCTACTGCTAACCGACCCTTGATCAGCTGGTCGGACACATATCCACCCCCAAATGTGGTCACGCTGGCGAGAATCCAAGGCACCGTAGTCAACCAAGCTCCCTCCGCTTGACCGACCTTTCGAACCTGCACCAGATAAAGGTAAAACCAAAAGATGAAAACATACCCGACATACCCTTGAAGGGTGTAGCTGACGACCAGTCTCCACAAATCGCCGCTGCGCAACTGGGACCAAAGCGACGGTGAATCCACATCCAAATCTAGGTTGGGTTGCGTGCCCTCTTCAATGAGATTCCTCTCTGCAGGATTCACCGCATGATGGTCCGACGGGTAGTCGCGGACGTAGTGTGCCCAGACCGCTGCAACCAACAACGAAAGCGACGCAGCCAGGTAGAATGAACCTTGCCAGCTCCAGCTTTGAACGATCCAAGAAACGATGGGAGGCATCAAGAGGGAACCCAAACTGACTCCAGTCAATGCTAGTGCGTTTCCGCTTCCTCTCTCTCTTGTTGGGAACCAGTTCGAAACCAACCGAGTGCTGGCGGGAAAAAGTGGCGCCTGGAAAATCCCGAAGACGAAACGAAGGGCAATGAGCGCGTTTAAAACACCGAGTCCCGTCATCACAGATATCTGTCCAATGAACCCAGTCAAAAACGTGAACAGACTCCAAGAAACCATCGCCCAACCTAACACTTTCTTCGTTCCCCAACGATCCGCCAGCATCCCGCCGGGCACCTGAAAAAGGGTGTAGCCCAGAACAAACGCGCTGAAAACAGCCCCCATTTTTGTTTGTGAGAACTCGAACTCCTGCATAATGGAATCGCCTGACACCGAGATACTAACGCGTTGAAACATCGCAACCAGCGCTGAAGCAGCGAGCAGAACGCCCACTCTCCAACGGACTCGGCTTGGGATTTCCGGGGACGACTTCTGGAACATCGCGGTTGGATTCCCATCTTGCCAAGACATTAGGCAATCACCTCGGTTAGCACACGACCGCCGATGTCCGTTAGTTTGCGGAAGCGGCCGGCGTGCAGGTAGGTCAACCGCTCATCGCTTAACCCCAGCAGGTTCAGAATTGTTGCGTGAACGTCCCGCAAAGGGATGGGCTCTCCAAGCGCTTTGATACCGAACTCATCGGTTTCCCCGGCAGTCGACCCACCCTTGACGTCGCCGCCAGCAAGCCACACTACCAGACCGTACTGGTTATGGTCGCGTCCCGGCTTGTCCGACTTTAAGTCATTGATAAACGGCGTGCGCCCCATTTCCGAAGCCCAGACCACCAACGTATCCTCCAGCAATCCGCGCTGCTTCAGATCCTTCAATAGAGCTGCCACAGGTCGGTCCACTTCAGCCGCGTGTTGCGGCATTCGCTCTTTGAAATTGCCGTGGTCATCCCAACTCGACTTGCTGATCTCCACTCCATGAACGAGCAAGGTGTATCGAACCCCCTTCTCGACCAACCTTCTCGCCAGAAGACACTGTCGCCCGAAACCTTCTGTAGTCGGATCATCCAAGCCATAAAGCTTCTTGGTCTGTTCAGTCTCACCCGATAGGTCGACGACCTCAGGAGCATCCTTTTGCATTCGAAAAGCCAATTCGTAGGCATTGATGCGTGCTTCCAAGTCCGACGCCCCGGGCCTTTCACTGTTGTGCCGCTCATTGAGCCACTTGATCATGTCAAACTCCTTGCGCTGCCGCTCGCGCGTGAGCGCCTCAGGCGGGTCTAGATCGAGGATCGGCGTGCCGGACGAACGGAACAGCGTGCCCTGGTAAGCAGCGGGTAGAAAGCCATTTCCCCAAACCGCAGCCCCATTGACAGGAGCCCCTCGTGGATCCTGGATGACTACATAGGCTGGCAAGTTTTGGTTGGGGCTACCCAGCCCGTAGCTGATCCACGATCCAACAGACGCACTTCCCTGCAGCGGTGATCCTGTATTGACGTGCATCGTCGCTGGACCGTGATTGTTGTTATCGACTTTGACACCGAAAACAAAAGCCAGGTCATCGGCACACTCACCAATATGAGGGAAGAGCGTCGAGATATATCGCCCTGATTGCCCGTACTGTTTGAAGTCCCAGGCGCTCGGAATGGCGCGATGAGGAGCTTTGAGGAATCCTTCGATCTCCCCGGATAGACCAGACAGCAAGGGAAGGCGCTGATTTGCGTACTTCTTGAGGCTCGGCTTATAGTCGAACGTATCGATCTGGCTGGCTCCGCCCGCCATGAACATGAAGATGCAGTGTTTTGCTTTGCGCGTTAAGTGCTGAGGCTTGGGCGCGAGCGGATTTAGCAACGCGGTGTCAGCTCTCAAGTCTTCAGCCAACATGCCCGCTAGGGCCATCGCTCCAATCCCATTGCACGAGCGGCAAAGGAAATCCCGGCGGGACAGGTTCATAGCCAACGGAAAAAGCGACTCGCGTTTCATGATCTTGCTCCTCTCAATCTACGTAGACGAACTCGTTAGTATTCAGCAGAATCCGGCACAAGCCGATCAGCGCCTCTTCTTTGGATCCAACAGAATCCAGGAAAGCCGACAACCGCTTCAGTTCAGCTGCCGTTGGGCTGCGCGCTAACGCCAACCAGAAGCCTTGCTGAATCTGCGCATCCAGATTAGAACCGACCTTCTGTAGCACCTCTGCGAAATGTCGAGCTTCCAGATTGGCAAACTCGCCGTTGTACATCGACAGCGGTTGCAGCGCTGTGATGGAAGTACGGCGACGGTCGCAGGAGGCATTAAACACTGAAGCATCAAAGGTCTCTAGCAGTGGCAGATTCAACGAACGACGCTGAAAAACATAGACACTACGCTTCCGTCCGTCCCCTCCGTTCGAGGTTTCCCAAGTGTTGATGCCCTGCACCTTCTGAGCTTCGTCCAACCCCTTAGGCAAAGGCGGAAATACAGGAGGCCCTCCTCGCTCTGGATTCAATCGTCCACTGACAGCGAGCACACTGTCTCGGATCACTTCTCCCTCCAGCCGCAATCGATTAAACCGCCACAGCAGACGATTGTCTGGATCGCTCTGCATGGCCTTTGCATCGATATTCTGAGAGGACTGTCGGTAGGTGTTGGAAGCAAGGATTAGGCGGTGCATTGCCTTTACGCTCCACTTTCCCTCGACAAAGCGGGTCGCCAGCCAATCCAAGAGTTCAGGATGAGTCGGAGGAGATCCATTCTTGCCGAAATCACTTGGGGTGTCCACGATTCCTCGCCCAAAGTGATGCTGCCATAGGCGATTCACCATTACACGAGCAGTCAAGGGGTTTTCGGAACTAGCAATCCATTTGGCCAGTGCCAGCCGTCGACCTCGAGTTGGATGCCTTTTGTATCGGTCGATTTCGATCACGGCTGGGTCGGAATTACCGGTAATGGCACTCAGGAAGCCTGGCTCGACTGGCTCCCCCGGGCGATCGTATTCGCCTCGAATCAATACGTGTGTGGTCGGGACACTCGGGCCGTAGGGAGGGCCATCCGAATGTCTCAACGACATGGCCGCAGGCTCAAGGCGTTCAATCTTTTTTTTCAGGCGCAGGACTTGCCCTTCGAATTTCTGGAATTGCTGCTTTTCAACTTGGGAAAAGACAGGCTCTTTCTTCTGAAAACCGGCGGAGTTGTCTCCCTCGTCGCTAATCTCTTTCTTGAGATCTTTCAGGGTCACTTCAGCCTGAGCGGATGCATCACCCGTTGGTTTCTCCCGACGTCTTCGCGCAGTCAGCTTTTCGAGAAGGGGTTTTTGGAAGACGGCAAAGTCCTTTTCGATTGTTCTTAGCTCTTCTTCAAATCCGGCCCGCGCTTTGTCCGCCCACTCCTTTTCTCCGGGCCGATAGAACTCGGCTCGCAGCGGCCCACCGAGCTGTTGAACGTCACCGACCCGAGCGGGCTCGATCTGCACCGTAGCGAAGAAAGCCTTCATACGGTAGAAGTCTCGAGTCGGCACCATGTCGTATTTGTGGTCATGGCACTTTGCACAACCCACCGTCAGACCCAAGAAGACCGAACTTACCGTCGAGGTCATCTCGCTCAGCAAGAGATCCCTGCTCTCCTCTCCCCGAGGCTCAGTAAAGGGAGCTAGTCGGAGAAAGGTGAGGGCCACAACCTTCTCTGGTTCGGGCGGAGGCAACGGCCCTGCTGACATGACGGGAGCTAGCTCGTCACCAGCAATCTGCTCTTTGATGAACTCGTCATACGGCTTGTCATTGTTGAAAGCGTCAATAACATAATCCCGGTAACGCCAGGCGTGGGCAAACTCTGGATCTCCTTCGTAACCATTCGTGTCGGCATAGCGCGCCAAGTCTAGCCAATGACGTCCCCAACGCTCCCCGTATCTTTTGTCGCCTAGCAGGCGTTCCACCAGCTCTTCGTAAGCCTTTGGCGAATTGCTTTCCACAAATGCCCTGACCTCCTGCGGCGTGGGAGGAAGCCCAATCAAGTCAAAGTAGAGCCGTCGGACTAGCACTTTACGATCTGCTTCGGGAGGCGGTGTCAGGCTGTTGGCCTCCAGTCGGTTCAGGATAAAGGCGTCGATGTCATTCCTTACCCATCGCGAGTTCTTCACGCTTGGAGGAGCTTGCGGTGTCGGCTTCAAAAAAGCCCAGTACCCGCCTTTCGCTGCTGCAGGAGTCGTTGCCGATTCGGGCTTCAGTGTCCGAATCCACTCTTCGATAGCAACAATCTCAGTCTCTGCCAAAGCCTGGCCCAACGGCATCTGAGGCTTGATACGACCTCGAAGAATCTGAATCAGCGGGCTCTCTGACGGTTGACCATTCTTTACGGCTCTGCCGTGCCGCGCCCCCCCGGCAAGAACACTGTCCAGAATCGCTACCGAGAATCCGCTGGTCCGGGTTCTTGCGTCATGACAAGGGAGACAACGATTTTGGAGGATCGGATGAACCTTATCTTCAAACCCTCCTTGGGCCAACGCCGGACCGATCAGGAAAAGCAGGCCTACAGAGATTGGTGCGAGTATTCTCATCTTGTCAAACCTCAAATCTCGGACTCCGCGATTTGCTTGGGAAAAGAATGCGTTGAGGGCCGCGGCACAGGCCAAGTTAGTGCTCACAGGATCAAGCTCAAGAATACGATATACACAGCATTGGCGTCTATCTAAAATGTTTCAGGGTGACACCTCCTGCCTGAAATCGCATTCACTAGAATATCGAGTTCAGCCGAGTTAGGCTCCCGCTGAATTTTCTTGACGGACCGCTTCTGTATACTGCATTCTTGTCACCTTGTCTCGCAGACTCACTGTCGTCATGCACTGTTGTCCCGTGTCACCTTTTGCAACCTTGAAGCGTTGCATGGAGTTCTCAGGCGGGCTTGCTTCTGCAGGTCCCTACTGACGCGATCCAGACTTGGAGCTTGAAGTGGGCAATCGAGACTCACTTCTCCTGTGAGCACCTGATTCGGAAACTCCAGCATTGCCGATCTGCTCGCCCCCAGTCACCGAGTCGCTATGCAACGTGCTTGGCGATCCAGGTTAATCCGCTTGGGCAAATGCCTACAAAATCCGAGTTCGCTCAGTCTTTACAGGCCGTGTTCGTAAGCGGGTGCGACCTCGTAGGACCTCCTGGACTGTAGCAGCTGGGGTCCACAAGAGGGGTTGAGCGTTTCGATTGATTCGACGTGAGCCGAATGGTGGACGGATCCGCACTACTGCTCAAGGGGATTGTACTGATTTCGCTGGGTGCCTTTGTTGACGGGTCTCTTGGGCTGTCACTGAAATACCTCAAGCGATGGAAATGGGAGCACCTTTGGTTGGTCTATTCAGTTCTGGCGTTTTCGGTAGTCCCGTGGATGTTGAGTTTTGGGACCATCAAGAATCTAGCCGACGTTTTGAAGATGGCTGACAATCGTGACCTGTTTCTGGTTTTTGTTTTCGGGTTGGCGTGGGGTTGTGGTGCGGTTTTTTTTGGCTTGTCACTCAAGATGGCAGGTATGGCATTAAGCTACGCTATCGCTGTGGGGCTTGGGGCTGCCGTCGGCTCCTTAGCCCCTTTAGGTTTATTGCATGCACAGAAGGTCTTTACCCAGAGGGGTCTCATTGTCATGTCTGGTGTTTTCCTGGTGGTTATTGGCGTGGCACTGTGTTCTTGGGCGGGACACATAAAAGACGAAAGGATGGCCCAGTCGTCTGCCAATCCTTTGTTCAATCCAGCGACAGAAACAGCTGCAAGATGGAAACTGGATCTGCGTGTCAAGGTCGGCGTAATCATCGCGATTCTCTCCGGATTGCTCAATCCAATGATCAACTTGAGCCTTGCCTATGGCGCTCCGATTGCGAGCCTTGCTGAAGCTGCGGGAACAAAACCATTTCTCGCGCTCAATGTGATTTGGGCTATCGCAATGTCAGCAGGGGCCATTGTCAATGCGGCCTATTGTGCTCACGTGATTTCTAAGGAACACACCTGGCACCTGATGTCCCGGCCCTCTTCCGACTACTTGATTGGTTTGATCATGGGCTTGCTTGGGCCAGTTGGCCTTCTACTCTATGGGGTTGGCAGTTCACGAATGGGAGACCTCGCCGAGGTCGTTGGCTGGCCGATTCTTTCCTCAATGGGAATCCTCAGTGCCAATTTTTGGGGAGCAGTCACTGGAGAATGGACTGGCACAGGGAGAAAGCCGCTACTAATCATGGGAGTCGCCATCGTTGTTTTGAGTGGAGCCATGTTCATTTTGGGCTGGAGCAGCACTCTGGCGTAGCTGGTTGGGGGAATTCTCCAAGGTGAATTCCGTCCTCCATTCAACCGAATCTGCACCGAACGCGCTTCAGCAACCAAGGCATCCTGATGTTGACGTCGCGAGGAAGGCAATGGAACGTATCGTTTACATGGCACGTCTTAAGCCTGATAAAATCGAGGACTATCGAAGGGCCCATCAAAGGGTCTGGCCTGAATTGATCAGGGAAGCCACGAAGTCCGGAATCAAGAACCATGGTTGTTTTCTCCGCGGAACCGATCTTGTCATCTACCTGGAGACCGACAACTACCAAAACTCTTTGACAGATTTCAATGCAAAGGCCGTCGTAAAGAAATGGGATGAATTCATGTCTGAGTACTTCGATCCCACCTTCCCCTCTCAGGAACGCGAGCCCTGGGAGGAAGTCTTCCACATGGACTGACTGATCTGGAGTCTCTGGTGACGTGAACTCTAGGAGTGAGCTTCTCCAACCAACGATTCTGCCGGATCCATTCGCGCTGCATCCTCAAACAAGACTGAAGATCCGAGTAAGGATGAGTGTGCTCGCAGTGTCCGCAGAACAACCTTTGCAAAAGACTCCAACACGAGGCAAACGCGATGAGAATCAAAAGCATTCAAGCTTTTCCGCTCGCATATCCTGAACCTCATTATAGAGGGATCGAGCGCTATATCACTCTGGCCCGCGTCGAGGGTGACGATGGGCAAGTCGGGTGGGGAGAATGTATTTCCCAGTTCCGAGAGGCCTCGAGGGCGACCAAGCTCATCATTGAAGAGGGATTTGCGCCGCTGCTCCTCGGCGAAGACGCCTTGGACGTTGAGCGGCTGTGGCAGAAAATGCTGGCCCGCATCTGGTGGTATGGCCCGGAAGGTATTGCTGCCTTCGCCGTCAGCGCTGTCGACATGGCATTATGGGACCTCAAAGGTAAGGCACTCGGTCTGCCCGTGTGCCGATTGTTGGGAGGCACACTCAATAACAGGGTCAGCGCGATGGGTTCCATCATCTTTGATATGGAAGACTTCGAGTGGACGCTCAACGAATTCCGCTGGATGCAAGAGCAAGGTTACCGCGTAGTCAAAGCCGGCTGGGGAATGCGTCCAGAGGCGGTATTTGGCCAAGACCGGCAGAAGGATCTTGAAATTGTCCGTCAGGTACGTGACGTGATTGGAGACGAACTCGAACTGGTGGTTGATACGCCGGGTGCCCGAGGTATCTGGGATGTACCAACGGCGATCCAGCGTTTTCGCGATCTCGAACCCTACCGGCTCAAATGGATCGAACAGCCACTTCCACCCCAGGACCTGGAAGGCCATGCTCGGCTTCGGGCCGCCGTGGCGACCCCGATCGGGACAGGAGAGGACGAGTGGAACACCGAGAGCTATCGCCGTCTCATCCACTCCAAGGGAGTCGATGTGATACAGATGGACCCAGGTCGCTGCCACGGCATCACCGGCTGTCGCGATGTCATCAAATTGATTGAAGCTGAAAATCTATATTTCAGCGCTCACACTTGGAGCAGCGCTTTGAACACAGCCGCCAGTGTCCATTTGCTTGCCATCTCGACTCAAGGCAAATGCATGGATTTCAAACCGCATGAATCGCCGATGCAGCACGAACTTGTTTCTGACCCATGGGTTCAAGAAGACGGCTATCTCAAGGTGCGCAACAGTCCCGGCTTGGGTGTTACGGTACTGGAAGAAGTTGTACGAAAGTATCTGCTTGCCTGAATCGTCTACACTGTGATGGGCGACAAATAAAAATCCCGGCAGGGGGGCGCGTTGACTTGTTGAAAAACGAACTATCGGGGGGATGTTGCCTCATCGAAAATCTAACCAGTTCACGATCTGACTTCAGTGAGACTGGAGGAAAGGATGAGGCAAAAAATGAGCCTTCGTTCGCGC
>VFZK01000203.1 GCA_016871215.1 Acidimicrobiia bacterium
CCGCTGGGCCTCCTTGCGCAGACGCACCAAGCGATCATAGGTTTTCGGCGGCAAGCGCAACCGTCGTGGACGCATAACTCCTCCTGTTTCGAGGAGTATGCCATATCACAGTACAGTATGTCCCTTTATTTATACGCGAATGTATAGAGGTTCAAGACGAAGTCGCCTGGGATGCCAAAGATCTGCCGGACCCCGCGAGAGTAGAGCTGGTCGAAAAGGAATTCGTACAATTGCATGCGTCAGTCTCCCTGTGGCAAGAATTCTTTGCCTTTGCCAGCGCTCCTGCCTACACTGACGTCGAGAGGAGCCACCTATGGATCGGCCACGGGCAGTGAAAGCGCTGTGTTGTGTTGCGATCGGTCTCTTCTGTTTCTCCGCACTCGCTAGCCACGTTGCAGCGCAAAGCAGGAAAGCCCGGCCGAAAGTTCTATACCTGACGTATTCCGGGGGCTACAAACACGAAGTGTTGCCTTTTTCCGAGGCCATGCTGCAGCGGCTCGGGGAGCAGTCAGGCGCCTTCGAGTCGATTGCGACGCTGGACTGTTCGCTGGTGAACGCGGACTACCTGAAGAACTTCGCCGGGCTGGTCTTCTATACGACCGGCGAGCTGCCGTTTTCTGAGGAACAGAAAGAAGCATTCCTGGAGTTCATCAGATCCGGCAAAGGATTCGTCGGCATCCACAGCGCTACAGACACATTTTACCAGTGGCCCGCCTATGGGAAGCTCATTGGGGGTTATTTCGACCTGCATCCCTGGCATCAAGAGGTCCGCATGAAGGTGGAAGACACGGCCCATCCTTCCGTGAAGCACCTGGCTCCCACTTTCACAATCAAAGATGAGATTTACCAGTTCAAAGACTTCTCGAAAAGCCAGGTGCATGTTTTGCTCAGCCTGGTCAACGCTTCGGTCGACCTGAAGCGGCCCTCCGTCCACAGGCCCGACAAGTACTTTGCCAATGCCTGGACGAACACTTATGGCAAGGGACGCATCTTCTATACGGCTCTAGGGCACCGGGAGGATGTGTGGACCGACCCCCGCTTTCAGAGACATTTGGTTAATGGAATCCGGTGGGCGCTTGGTGAGTTGAATTAGCCGGCGACCTGAGAGGGTGTTTAGAAAGGCCAGGTTCAAGGAGGCAGCGACGTTTGTAGTCCCGGCTTTAGCCGGAACCACAGCATTTCCTTCCGCCTAAAGGCGGGACTACGAACCAAAGGGCGTCTTTTTAAACTCTCTCTGAAGTGGGTTGTTCAGGCCAGGGAGATGCCCGGCGTCGGCAAACGCCAGGGGGGCGCGGTTGCCGCCGGCGCAGCAATCATTTGCAGTACTTCCTTTGGCGAGGCGGAGCTGACGAGCCGTTGCCGGAGTTCTGGCTGCGCGAATCCCTCGCGAACGGCGTGACTTATCAGCTCCAGCACTGGATTGAAGAATCCTTCGACATTGACCAGGCCAATGGGTTTCTGCTGAAGACCCAACTGGCCCCAGGTAATCGTTTCAAACAGCTCCTCAAGAGTTCCCAGTCCACCGGGCAAGGCAACGAAGGCATCGGCCAGCCTCGACATCAACGCTTTGCGTTCGTGCATTCCCGCCACGACGTGGAGCCTGGTGAGCTGCGAGTGGCCAAGCTCTTTGGTCATCAGGCCTTTTGGTATGACGCCCGTCACCCGGCCACCATTCTCGAGCACTTCGTCAGCAAGCATCCCCATTAGACCGCAATTACCCCCACCATAGATCAACTCAATGCCTTGGGTAGCCAGCAGGCTTCCCAACTCGCGGGCGGCCCGTTGGAACGCGTCGCGCCTCCCAGCGCTCGATCCACAGAATACGCACACACTGCGCACGGTGCTCGGCACTTGCTCGTTGCCGTTTGGGGTCATAAGGGGCTCTGCCTGTCCGGAAGTTGCCGCGTCCACAGTGGATTTTGGTCTAACTGTTTCAGGGTGTGACGCCGAAAGACTCTCTCGGAGAAACAGATGCTGAACAAGAAGACCAAGCTCTATTTCGCGACGGCGTTCCTCTTGTTTGCCGTCGATCTGGGTTGTACCTACACCACGTTTGCCGTGCGTGGCGTACCGATCGAATTCGAAGTCAACCAGGTATTTCGCGAGTGGGTGATCCGCGACGGCTGGGCCATGTCGATCGGCAAGTTTACCGTTCTGAAAACGCTCCTGTTTGGGCTTGCCGGTTGGGCTATCTTCAGAACTCGAAGCCAAGTTGCAGCTTTCATATTGGCCCAGTGCATCGTCAGCAACCACCTGGTGGCTATTTCATCGCACCCGACATTGTGGTGGATGGAGAATCTGGAGTTTCGCTCACTCGTGTTGAAGGCTATGGCGGGTGTGTCGATGCTTTTGACTTTCTACGGGATTCGATTTCTGCGAGCAAAACCCTGCCGGCGCCATTCTACTCCCACTCTCGCCGAAGAACTGTCCGTCTGACCTTGGCTGCTGCCCTGCCGAACGACCGATGCACTTCGCGCCACTTGCTCCCACACAGTGCCAAGCTGGAGACCGGCGGCTTTCGCCGACAACGCGCCGGTCGTGCGTGGCAAGACGCGGCCCAGGAATTAGATTTGACACCGGGCAGGCGATCTAGCGCCGGCCTTGCTCGGCGATGTACTTGATCTGGTCCTTATAAACAAAGACGTTTGGAAGTTTGTCGCGCGTGATTCGGATGAAGCTCTTGTCGTAGTATTCGATCCAGCCAAAGATTTCTTCGTTGTTGACGAGTTTCACCATTACAGGCGTCTTGTCTTGAGCCAGGCGGCTCAGGTACATGGCTTCGGCCTGCGTCTGGTCTTGAACTCGACCCTGCTTCAACACCATTTCTAGCACTCGATCTTTGGGCCGTGGCTGCCGAAAACCCCCGTGTGCCGGACGTCTAATCATGGCTGGTCTTCGTTGAACCTGAGCGCGCTGCATCAGTCTCAGGCATTAGAATGAGTGAGACACCACACGTTTGCAGCGAAGCGCGAAGGTGCTCTCAGAGGTCTTGCGCCTCGCGTCCGAGCGAGTACGAAACGCGTTCCGTCAGGGCGCCGCGGGCGTTGCGTCGTGTGAGCCATTGGCCCTTGATCGGCGCCTGATCCTTCCTCAGGGCCCCGCCAAAAGTCTCGTAAGTCTTTGAGTCGAGGTCGAGCCCTTGCTAACGCGCGGGCTACTGATTTGGTCCAAGCGCCTATTCAGTAGCCCGACCGTAAGGGAGGGCTCACGACTTTGACGCGACCCTGGATCCTTCCTGGGCCAACCTTTGCAACGCAGTGCAAAGGTGCTACTATCCCGAAGCGTTTGTAGCCCGACAGTTCAGCGGTGCGCGCCTGGAATCGATCACCTTCAGAAACGTGTTCAGCCCATGAAGCAAGGACTCTCGACGCACTTCTTAGCGGAGGAGAAGCTGACTCTGGGCCATCTCAAGGAGATCCAAGCCGCCGGGTTCGACACGCTGGAAATCTTTGCCCTGAAGCCGCACTTCGATTACCAGGACAAGAAACAAACTTCCGATCTCGCCTGCTGGCTTCGCGATCAGGAAGGTTTCTTGCGGTCCCTTCATACACCTTTTTGCAAGCATTATCAAGCAAGCGGAAACCGCGATTGGCTCTCCATCGCAGAACCGGAACGCCTTCGGCGGGATAAGGCGGTTGATGAAATCCGCCGCGCTCTCGAGTTTGCCGAAAAAGTCTCTGTGCCCTGGGCCGTGGTCCATATGGGTGGTCCGGAAGATCGTTTTAGCCCTCGGCATCTGGACGCCATTTTCTACAGTCTCGAGGTTCTTGAGCCGTTTGCCAGAGACCGGGGCGTGAAGTTGGCCTTGGAGAACATTCCGAACGAGCTGTCGCCGGTGGAACGCATGAGGCGCTTTTTGGAAGATGCGCGGATGCATGAGGTCGGCATCTGTTTCGACTCGGGCCATTCTCATCTGCAGGCCGATCCGCACGTGGAAATCCGGGAAGCCGAGCGTTGGATTGTCGCAACGCATCTGCATGACAATCAAAGAACGAGAGACGATCATCTGTTGCCCTTCGATGGCAGCATCGACTGGGCCAAGTTGCTGGACGCACTCGAAGCGATCAAGTATTCGGGGAGCTTGACGATGGAACTCAAAGCTTGGAACCGGCCGCCGGAGGCCGTTTTGAAGCTGGCGCGCGAACGTTTCGATCGCTTCGCGGAGTGCCAGGAAGAGCTCGTGGAAACGAGAATGCGGGAGGGATGATGCCGGTCGTTCCCATTAGTGATCTTGCCGCGTATGACGGCCAGGAAGTGACGGTGCGCGGATGGCTCTACAACATCCGCTCAAGCGGCAAAATTATCTTTCCTATCTTGCGCGATGGCAGCGGGTTGCTGCAATGCATTGTGTTCAAGAACAACGTGACCCCTGAAGTGTTCGAAAAGGCAAAAGCGCTGACGCAAGAATCTTCGTTGGAACTCCAGGGTATGGTGCGGAAGGTGCCTGAAGGCAAGACCGCTCCAGGCGGGTACGAGTTGGACGTCAAGGACTTGGCTGTGTTCCAGTTGGTGCCTGCCGATCAACCGTTCCCGATCACCCCTAAGGACCACGGTGTGGAGTTTCTGATGGACCAGCGACACCTCTGGATTCGCTCCTCGCGCCAGCATGCCATTCTGAAAATTCGTCATGAAATTGTTCGCGCGGTTCGCCAGTTCTTCGATGATCGCGGCTTCGTATTAGTCGACACACCCATCTTCACCCCGGCTGTCTGCGAAGGTACAACCACGCTGTTCGAAGTGGGCTATTTCGACGAAAAGGCTTACCTGACGCAGTCGGGCCAGCTTTACAACGAAGCCACCGCGGCAGCCTTTGGCAAGGTGTATTGTTTTGGCCCGACCTTTCGCGCCGAGAAATCGAAAACACGGCGCCACCTCACGGAGTTTTGGATGGTGGAGCCGGAAGTTGCTTTTGCGACACTGGACGATGTGATGGTGCTTGCTGAGGAGTTCATTACCAGCATTGTGCAGAACGTCGTGAAGAACCGCCGGGCCGAACTTCTGGCTTTGGAGCGGGACGTCCAGAAGCTGGAGCGCATTGCGCCGCCGTTTCCGCGCCTGGCATACGATGAGGCCGTCACGAACCTACAGTCACACGGCTCTGAAATCCGATGGGGCAGCGACTTCGGAGGGGGCGATGAAACGATTCTGTCCCAGCAGTTTGACCGCCCGGTGATGGTGCATCGCTATCCTGCCCAAGTGAAGGCTTTCTACATGGAACCCGACCCGGCCCGTCCGGAGCTGGCTTTGTGCGTCGATGTGCTCGCTCCCGAAGGGTACGGTGAGATCATTGGCGGCGGGCAGCGTGCTTCCAGTCTGGAACTGCTTAATGAAAGAATTCGGCAGCACGGTCTTCCCTCTGAGGCATTCGACTGGTACCTGGACCTTCGGAAGTACGGAACCTTCCCGCATGCCGGCTTCGGCATGGGAATTGAACGGGCTGTGGCCTGGATCTGCGGACTCGAACATGTGCGCGAGACGATTCCGTTCCCACGAATGTTGTATCGGCTGAAACCCTGACTGCAAGGTTGAAGGACTGGGAATCCCTCTATCGTCCTCCGTCCTGCGCCCATCATGAAGCCTGTGACGATCATCGGAGTTCCGCTCGATCTCGGTTCCGGCCGCCGCGGCGTGGACATGGGGCCAAGCGCGGTGCGGGTAGCCGAGCTCAACAGCCGGCTGGCCTCTCTCGGTTACGAAGTTACCGATGCAGGCGATGTGCCAGTGAGCATCCCTGAGACGCTGCACTACGGTGACAGCCAATGCAAGTTCCTGAAAGAGATTCTGCAGGCGTGCGAACATCTGGCGGCGCTCGTCGAGCAGACGCTGGCGAGCGGTCGTCTGCCGATCGTCTTGGGTGGCGACCACTCCATCGCCATCGGCACCCTCACAGGCGTTGCCAAACACACCCGTGCTCGACAGGAGGAGGTCGGTCTAATCTGGTTCGATGCCCACGCTGATTTCAACACGCCGGAAAGCTCGCCGAGTGGGAACGTGCATGGCATGCCTCTGGCTGCGTCGGTCGGTGTCGGTCCCGTCGGTCCCGAGGCACTCGCGCAGTTTGGCGGCGTCTTCCCGAAGATCAAGCCACAGAACACGGCGCTGGTTGGGGTACGCGACATCGACACACACGAGAAGAAGCTGCTCGGCTCGTCGGCGGTGCGTGTCTTCACGATGCGCGACATCGACGAACGAGGCATGCGCAGCGTAGTCGAAGAAGCGATCCGGATTGCCTCGCTACAGACCAGCGGCGTGGCTGTGTCGTGGGATATGGACTTCCTCGATCCCGCCTTCGCTCCAGGAGTCGGTACGCCCGTCAAGGGCGGAGCGTCGTATCGGGAGGCCCACCTCGCCATGGAGATGATCGCCGATGCGGACCGGCTGGTCTCTTTGGAGCTAGTCGAGGTCAATCCAGTACTCGATCATATGAACACGACTGCGGCCTTGGGAGTCGAGTTGATTCAGTCGGCGCTCGGGAAGAAGATCCTGTGAGTATTCGATTGCAAGTGAAGCGAGCGCTGCGTAGGTTGCCGGGATTCTCTGCTCCTCAACTCTTCCCGCCAGCTTCGACAGCACGCCGTATCCTTGTTATCGTTTGCCCGCAACCCCGCTCTTTATGACCCAATTGACGGTAGCACTTCTTTTCGGTGGAAAGTCTGGAGAGCACGAAGTCTCGCTGCGTTCGGCGGCGTCTGTCCTGAAGGCTCTGGACCCTGAGAAGTACCGGGTGATTCCAATCGGCATCACGAAGGAAGGGCAATGGCGGTCAGACCCGCAATTTCTGGAGGCTTCTTTCGCCGAAATCCTGAGTGGCGGCAGCGCTGTGTTGCTTCCTGCGGATCCGCTGGATCAATCTTTGATGCAGATCCTAGACGGAGGCAAGACAATCGGCAAACAGGTCAGAGTTGACGTCGTTTTCCCGGTGCTGCACGGCACCTATGGCGAGGACGGAACCATTCAAGGGCTGCTGGAAATGGCCAACCTCCCTTATGTTGGTGCGGGCGTGCTTGGCTCTTCCGTTGGGATGGACAAAGACGTTACGAAACGGTTGCTGCAGCACGCGGGCTTGCCGGTCGTAGACTTTGTGGCTGTACTAGACTCTCAGTGGCAGACCCAGCGGCAAGAGACTCGAAACGCGATCGAGAGCCGGCTCGGCTATCCGTGTTTCGTCAAGCCGGCCAATCTGGGTTCGTCAGTGGGCATCAGCAAAGTGAAGAGCCCAGAAACGCTGGATTCGGCCATCAATCTCGCAACAAAGTACGATCGCAAGATCGTCGTGGAAAAAGGCGTCGACGCGCGGGAAATCGAATGCTCGGTGCTCGGAAACGACCAGCCGGTTGCCAGCTTGCCCGGCGAAATCGTTCCGTCGAATGAGTTCTACGACTATGAAGCGAAATATCTGGACGAAAGCTCGCGCCTGCTGATTCCGGCGCCGCTGGATGCGGCGCAAACCAGGTCGGTTCAAGAACTGGCCATCAAGACTTTTCAGGCCACCGAGTGTTCGGGTTTGGCGCGGGTCGATTTCTTTCTCGAAAGGGAAACTGGCGTCATCTTTGTGAACGAGATCAACACCATTCCAGGTTTCACTTCCATCAGCATGTACCCAAAGCTGTGGCAAGCCAGCGGGCTCGGCTATGGGGAACTGATCGACAAGCTGATCCAGCTCGCACTCGAGCGCCACCAGGCGCGACAAACGAAGAAGACTTCCTGCTGAATTGGATCAAAATCCGTCCTTCGCCCGCCGTTTGATGTCTTTGAGAATCTTCTCAACATCCTCGGTTTTCTTGATGATCGACAGCGAAAACGTGTCTTTGTTCGACTTCTCGATCATCTCTCTCAGTCCATTCGCGGCTTGAACCAGCTTGTCGGCATCTTCTTTCAGCTTCTTCCACTCTCCATCGCGACGCTCTTTCTCCAGGCGAGCGCGTGTGTCGTGATGAATGGAATCCAGAGGTTCTGGGCGTTCCTCCTGCCTTCCCCGCTGCGAAGCCATTGTCGCAACAAACAGGAGTACCATCACTAAGACCAGCAGGGATTGCTTCAAGGTTCGCATGACAAAACCTCCGGAGGGTGTTCGTCGCCAGCTCTCGTTGAATCAGCCCATGATTTCTTCGGCGGCCAATCGACCTTGCCAGATCGCATCTTCCATTCCTGAGTACTCCCATGCACCGTAACGCCCGATGCTGACAATACCATTCTCCCGCAGGTAGGTCCTCACGATTTCCGAACACGGTCGATGGTGCCGGTCGTAGATAACGTAAGCACAGGGAATCTCCAAACAGAGCTCTGCGAGAATGCGGTCGTCCGGTGTGAGGAGTCCAGTCTGCACCAGGCCCGTTTTGACCTGTTCGACCAGTCCTGAACGATTGAGCGGTTTCCAGTCCGAGTAGCCGACCTCGACGTAAATCGCACTGCAGCCTTCTGGTGCTTGGTTCGGCGAGACATTGTGTGAGAAGCCGGCGCGATAGAAGCAATACTCGGGCTCGGGAAAGTAGATCCAATGTTTATCTGTAACATTTCGGTTGATGCCGAGATTGATGTTGCATACCGACGTGTACCGCAGTTGCTGTGCCGCCTCGCGAACGACTCCGGGAACGTCGGAAACAGAACGGATCAGCGCGGGAAGGGGCATGGTTGTCACCAGGCGGTCAAAGCAAGCTTTCTGTCCGTTCTTGAAGTGAAGCTGCTTGGCCGCTACGTCGAGACGAACCAGCTCGCAGTTGGTGTGAACGTTGGCGAGCCCTGCCGCAAAGGCTCGAGGCAACGCCTCGATGCCTCCGCGCAAGGGGTAAGAGAAGGTTGCGTTGTAGCCAGCGTTGCTGGATTGGTCGGCCAACGCACCGTTCAGGATGCACTCCAAGGAGGTTGACGGCACGAATCGTCCCATCCAATCACACGTTAGTTCCTCGAGGGGCACCGTCCAGAGTTTCTCGTTGTACGGCTTCATGAAGTGTCGTGCGATGCCGGAGCCGAGCGATGCGTCGATCCAGGCAGCGAAGCTCATCGGTTCCTTATCAATCGTTGCAAAAGTACTTGCTTAATCGAATCGAGTATAGTACGGGGCATGCGACGAACTAAGAAGACTCCTACTCCAGGGTCCCGTCAAAGTCGTGAGCCTTCCCTGACGGTCGGGCTTACTGAATAGCCGCATCGACAAAATCAGTAGCCCGCGCGTTAGCAAGGGCTCGACCTCGACTCAAGGACTTACGAGACTTTGACGGGGTCCTGACTCCTACTCAGAAGGACCTGGTCAGTGTACGATCCCAACTGCGTTATGAGAAACGCCGGACGGCCGTCGAGGCGGTGCGCAACGGCGAATCGGCTTCGACGGTGGCGCGCGTGATGAAGGTTCCCCTCCGAACGCTGTTCAGCTGGATCGCCCGCTACCGGCTGGGGGGCGAGCAGGCGTTGCAAGAAGGGCGACGCAGCGGCCGAC
>VFZK01000204.1 GCA_016871215.1 Acidimicrobiia bacterium
TCTGAGTCTGACTTTGTTCGAAAGAAGGCTGATTTTACAGGTACTTTCAGAGATTGAGCCCGCACCTGCTCAGCGGCCTATGAGCAAACAACTGAACCTATTCAACTTATAGTTGGACACTAGTGTTCCGCCGCATCAAATTCGAATGCGCTGGTCGTCCTTAGCGCAGACCCAGTACATGCCTCCCGGCCTATCCTCAGACTTGATGAGCTTCGTCGCAACCATGGCCCCTCCGCAACTCGGGCAAAGCTTGCCAGTGAACTGGCCGCCTTTATCTCCTAAACTGGCCCGGGCCGTCTTACTGATTTTCTTCTCAGCCATCGCTTGATTCCTCCAGGACGTATCTTTGCAAATGATTGCGGAGACAAGATACAGGATGCTGCCTTGAGCCGTCAACTCCGGGTCGAAGAGGCCGGGTCGAAGAGGCACGGTCCCGTCAAAGTCGTGAGCCCTCCCTTACGGTCGGGCTACTGCCGCGTGGGCCAAATCAGTAGCCCGCGCGTTAGCAAGGGCTCGACCTCGACTCAAGGACTTGCGAGACTTTGATGGGACCCGGGTCGAAGAGGGTGCTGAGTCGATTTGAGCTGTAGCTGTCTGGACAGCCAAGCAACGCACTCCGCACGAGGCACCCGATGCCGACCCCGGCTCACGAGCCGCGCGGGTGAGGTTCTTGGCGGGAATGAGGCCATGTTTCCGGTTGTCTTAAATATCGACCACAGAACATCATACCCGCGGACGCGGCATCGAGGATCTCCTGGCCAGACCGAGAACGTTGCAAACTGACCCACACCTCGGGCTTTGAGATCTTCGGCAGCTCCAGCGGCGAACGAGCGCTTCCCCGTGATCACAAAACTTCGTCGCGCTCCGCGCCTCACCAACAACCAGGCTTCTCCAAGCTCCTTTCCTGCCAGGGTACGAAACGAGTTGACCTGAGCTGCGTCCTGCCCGCGACCCATCGGATGGCTGGCACCCTTACGAAGCCTCTATCCGAAGAACCTCAAGCGGAGGGCGGCCGGCAACACCCCGGCTGTTGAGCATTCCGATGGCAACGGCCAACAAAGTGACGATAGAGAGCGCCAAAAGACTCGGTAGCACAAACGGCACAAACGGCGCTTCGAACACATACCGGGCCAGCGACCAGCTGGCCGCCCAGGCCAGCAGAAGCCCTGTTAACGAAGCCAGCATTCCCAGGCAGAAGTACTCGACGATCATGATCTGCAGAACCTGACGTTTTCTGGCTCCCAACGTCCGAAGCAGAACGCTCTCGCGAACCCTCTGGTATCTGCCTGTCACGACGGCCCCAGCCAGTACCACGAGTCCGGTAAAGATGCTGAACAGCGCCATGAAGCGGACGACGAACGCCACTTTCCCGAGGATCGTGTCGATCACGTTTACGACCAGCGCCAAGTCAATCGCTGATACGTTGGGAAACGTTTCCACTACCGCCCGTTGCACTCGGGCCGACAACTCGTTGCTGCTGGTTTTGAGCACCATCACATGGAATTGAGGGGCGTCCTCCAGCACACCGGGTGGGAACACCACAAAGAAATTGGGTTGAACTCGCTCCCACTCGACCTTGCGCAAGCTGCCAACACGCGTGGCCACCGGCAAACCTTGCACGTCAAAAAGCAACGCGTCGCCGAGCCGCACCTTGAGGCGCTGCGCAATACCTTCCTCGAGGGAAACGAGAATCGGTCCTTGGCCCAGAGCAGCCTGTGACTGCCACTTTCCCAGCGTCACAGTTTCGGTGTCGACCGGCCCTGCTCGATAGGTCGACCGATATTCTCGCTGCAAGGCTGATTCGGGAATGGTGTTGTTAGGATCTCTCAGAATGTCCTCGACAGCCCTTCCTTGTAGCGAAGCCAGGCGCATGGTGACCACCGGCACTTCCTGCAGAATCGGAAGGCCGAGCGACCGAATGAGCCTGCGGAGGTCTTCTCTCTGGTCGGTCTGAATGTCGAAGAGCACTAGGTTGGGCCGTTGGCCGCTTCCAAGCAGCGTGACCTCTTGGACAAGCACATTGTGAACAAAGTACAGGGTCGTCATCAGAAAGGTACCCAAGCCAATCGACAGCATGAGCACCACGGTCTGGTTGTTGGGTCGATAGAGGTTAGCGACGCCCTGGCGCCAAAGGTAGCTGCCGGAGCGCTTCACGAGCCGTCGTGCCAAAAAACGGACGAGTTGTGCGACCGCGGCCAGAATTGCCAGCCCAGCCACCAGACCGAGTGTAAACCACACTCCGTGGACCCAGCGGCGTGTGTGAGCGACAGCAAAGGCCCCGGCACTCACCAGAATAGCTCCATAGACCAGCCAGCTCCACAAATCGCCTCGCTGCCGAGTACCGTCTTCGTAGGAAGCCCGAATAGCGAGCAAAGGAGAGATACGCCGAAGCCCCAGCAGAGGAAGCAGGGAAAACAGCACCGCAATACCGAACCCGGTGAGGGTTGCTTCCATCACCGACACCCAAGAAACGGAGAAAGGTATACTGACAGGCAGGAAGTCTTGCATGAGGTGAGGCAGCACATACTGAACGGCCAAGCCCAATAGAATTCCACCGGTCGCGCCGGCCAATCCCAAAGTGGACGTTTGAACAAGGTAGATGGCGAACGTCGAGCGGCTCTTGGCGCCGAGGCACCTTAAGATCGCCAGCGTGTTGACCTTTTGCTTGATGTACACATGCACCGAGCTGCCTACTCCGATGCTGCCTAAGAGCAAGGCAATAAAGGCCACCAGGTTCAGGTAGTCGTAGGCGTTCTCGAGCGAACGGCCCAGATTCGCTTTGCGCTCGGCGACCGTTTCGGCGTCCAAACGCAGCCGGATAAGGTCAGGCTCCAGTTTCTTGGCGACCTGTTCTGCATCCACGTCCGCTGGAAGACGGAAGTAGACCTTGTAGGTGGCAGCGCTGTCCGGTTGAAGCAAGCGCGTCTGGTTCAAGAACTGCTTGGGGATGTAGACCCGTGCGCCCAGCAAACCCGCCGTGGAGGACTCGCCTGGCACTCGCTTCAGGCGGCCAGCGATGCGATAAGAATAGGCTCCGATGTGGACCTCGTCACCCAGCTTCAGGTGATGCTGCAACATGAGCCCGTCTTCCACCAGGGCCCGCGCCCCTCGCCGAAAGTCTGCCGCAGCCTCTGCGGGCTCTGTTTCCAGATCGCCAAAGAACGGAAAGCTGCCTTCTAACGCACGTACCTGGGCCAGGCGGGTTGCGCCGGTTCTCGGGAACGACACCATGGATGCGAAGCTCGTCTCCCGTGCCTGCTCACCCCCTAGCGTGCGAAACAATCGCTCGGCGGCCTCCCCAAACGGCTGGCGTGCCCGGATCGCCATGTCGGCGCCCAGCAATGTTTTGGCCTGATAGTCCAGCCCGCGGCGCAGATTGACTCCAAACGAGCCGATCGCCATCAGGGCAGCCACCCCAAGCGTGATCGAAGAGACAAACAACAGCAGTCGCCTGCGGCTCGCGCGGCTGTCTCTCCACGCCATCTTCCAGATCCAGGGTGTCGCAAGGTTGGGCATTCGTCTGTGGGGTAAATTCGCAGGAAGTCGCAGGCGGCGCTTGGAGCGGAAGAACCTCTTCAGTCACTTCGGGCCGCGCCTGCGAGGTGTTCGTTGGTTTCGTCCGAGACAACCGAGCCGCCCCGAAGCTTGAGGATTCGCTGTGTCCGCCCGGCCAGATCGAGGTCATGCGTCACCACGATCAACGTGGTTCCGAAGGCTTCGTTCAGCTCGAACAGGAGATGCACGATCCGCTGGCTGGTTTCGGCGTCGAGATTGCCAGTAGGCTCATCGGCGAACAGGATTTTCGGGCGATTGATGAATGCCCGGGCGAGGGCAACGCGCTGCTGTTCGCCTCCCGAAAGCTGTGCAGGGTAGTGGTGCAAGCGGTCTTCAAGGCCTACTTGTCGCAGCAAATCTTTCGCTCGGTTCGCAGTCTGAGACTCGCCACGCAGCTCCAGGGGAACCATTACGTTTTCGAGTGCGGTCAGGGTCGGAATCAGCTGAAAGGTCTGAAAGACGAAGCCGACGTGCCGATTGCGCAGTTCTGCCAGGCTGTCCTCATCCAGCGAATTCAGCTGCGTGCCGTTGAGCCTGACCGTTCCCGAAGATGGGCGGTCGAGACCGGCGCAAAGCCCCAACAACGTCGTCTTTCCGCTTCCCGATGGACCGACGATCGAGCAGGTAGAACCTTCGGCGATCGAGAACGTCATCTCCTTGACAACGGTCAGTATTCGGTCGCCACTCTTGTAGGATTTCGTCAGTTGTTCGACACTAAGGATTGTCGGTGCAGCCGGAGACGAGGTCAACAAGCAGAAGAACTCCAGAATGAACGCTCGGCCGTCCGGCTCAGCAGATCGGAGTGCGTCGTTAGCGAGCCTTCAAGACTGCGAACGAGACCGGCGACAAGCATTGTGGCACAGATTCGGAGACGTGCCTACCGGCAATCGGACGTATCTGGACATGAGTCGAAACTCACTGCAAGCCCATGTCGCGGCCATTCAAACAGACTTGTCGTTCGCTTGAAGAATCGAACAAACAGATCATGAAACTCTGCAGCCCCTCAAACCGCCCTCACTTCTCGCCGTTGGAGCTGTGTATTTGGGTAGTCATCTGGTTCGCATCCTGCCCACTGGAGGCTGTCGCCGAACCTGCGCCATCGAACAAGCCAAGAGCGATCGTCTGTCTGGGCGACAGTCTGACCGCCGGCTACGGACTCGACCCGACTCAAGCCTATCCAGCGCTGCTCCAGAAGAACATCGACTCGCTGGGTTGGCGATTCAAGGTGGTGAACGCGGGTCTCAGCGGCGAAACAACAGCCGGCGGACTGCGCCGGCTGGACTGGATTCTGAAGCGCCCGATCGACGTTCTGGTTCTCGCTTTGGGCGGAAACGACGCCCTCCGCGGCATTCCATTGGAGACGACGCGCCAGAACCTCGATCGCATCTTGGCGCAGACGCGGGCGAAAGTCCCTGGAGTGCATCTGGTGGTCGCTGGGATGCTTGTTCCTCCAAACTGGGGGCGGGAATATTTCAATGGATTTCGGTCCCTCTTTCCGCAACTGGCCAAGCAGCATCGAGCCGGCCTCGTCCCCTTCCTTCTGGAAGGAGTCGGAGGAAAACCAGAACTGAATTCCCCGGATGGCATTCATCCAACTGCAGAGGGCCACCGAATCATTGCCGCCAACGTGTGGAAGGTGCTCGAACCGCTGCTGCGGTCGATACCCTGATCGCGTTCGACACTCGAGGCCATGGTGGCCAGGGGCCGTGGAAGTCTCGTCAGCCCTCGAGTCGAGCTCGATCTCTTGCTAACGCACGAGCGACTGATGGGGCTCATGCGGCTGTTTGACAGCCCAACTGCCAGGGAAGACTTGCGACTTTCAAAGGGATCCGGCGTCGTGGGAGTCGCGGGCCAGGCTTCTTGACACCCCTGCCTTTTCTCGTAAAATGGCCCCTGCCTGCCGACTGAACTGACCTCAGATCCTTCGTGGGATCCTGTCGGCCACGATGCTGGGCATCTCGAATGAAGCACTTTGAAACCTCGACGCGCCGCCGATTTCTGAAGAGTTACTCCAGACGCCTCTTGGTCGGCTGCGTTGCCACCTCGGCGCTGTCTGCGAGCAAGATTCTCGGGGCGAACGACCGAGTGCGCCTGGGCGCAATCGGCACCGGCGGGCGCACGCGCTATCTGATGGGACTGCTGAAAAACCTGCCTGGCAACGAGCAGGTCGGGATCTGTGACGTCTATGAACCAAACATGGATCAGGCCGCCGCGATCGCAGGCAGCAACGTCAGACGCTTCAGCGATTACCGTGTGATGCTCGACAGCCCGGAAGTCGATGCGGTCATCATTGGAAGCCCGGATCACTGGCACAAGCAGATGACAATCGATGCCGTGAAGGCCGGCAAGGACGTCTATGTCGAAAAACCCATCTCGCACTCGATCGACGAAGGCGAGGCGATGGTAGCTGCCGTCGAGGCATCCGGACGTGTGGTCCAAACCGGCACTCAGCAGCGCAGCTGGGAGCATTTCATTCTAGGCGAGCAGATTGTGAAGTCGGGCAAACTGGGCCAGATAACGTTCGGCCAAGCCTACTGGTATCAAAACTACGCAGCGCGCAAACGTCTGCACAATCTGGATGCCTCGAAGCTGGACTGGAAGCGCTGGCTGGGTTCCGCCCCCGACCAGCCGATCAGGCCTGAGCGCTTTTTTCTATGGCGCTGGTATTGGGATTTTGGCGGCGGTGCGCTGACAGACCTGATGACACACTGGATCGACGTCATCCAATGGTACATGGGAACTCCAGCGCCCAACACCGCTCTGGCGACAGGCCGGGTTTATGCTTCAGCCTGGGAGTGTCCCGACACCTTGAACTGCGTTCTGGAGTTTCCGAAAGACTACAGCGTGATCTACACAGGAACAATGGCCAGCCGCATCGACGCCGGCGGCTTCGAGCTCCGCGGCTCTGCCGGCACCCTCAAAGTGGACCGGCAGCACCTGGCGTTCTACGCTGAAGAGACCCCCAATGCCCCGGGAACACAGGCGCCACAACCGGAGATCTTGATGCGTTCGCGCGGTGACGGAACCTCACCCCACCTTCAGAACTTTCTGGACTGCATCCGCAGCCGCCAGACACCCACTGCGAACATTCGTGTCGCCCATGAGGCTGCACGCACATCGCATATCGGGAATCACTCTCTGAAAACGCAACAGAAAGTGAAGTGGAACGCCCGTTTGGGGAAGATCGAGACCTAGATGTTTCACAGATTACCGGTTGCTGCAGTTGTTGACCGGTGGCAAATCATCCATTGGGAGGACGTATGAAGAAGAAGATCTCCATAGGCAGTTGGGCATACGTTTTCGGGCCGTACTGGGACAATCCGATTCCATTCGAGAAAGTGGCGCAGCGTTTGGCTGAGTTGAAGTTCGACGGTGTGGAGATCATTGGATTTCGTCCTCATCCCCATCCGGACGACTACGCCAGCAACAGCCACCGCCAAGACTTGCGGGCGCTGATTTCCGGACTCGGCCTCGGCATCTCTGGTTACGCACCAGACTTCACGGCGCACAGCTTGATCCGTTCTAGCGACCATCAGGACTACCTCAAGACCTTCGAAAAGAATGCCAGCTTTGCACGCGACCTCGAAATGCCCGCCCTGCGCGTGGATAGCATTGACCCGCCAACCATCCTCAATGAAGTCACACTAGATACCGCGCTCAAGCGAGTGGTGCCCACCTGGCAACGCTGCGCCGAGCTGGCCGAAAAAGCCGGCGTGCTTGTGGCGTGGGAATTCGAACCTGGATTCGCTTTCAACAAACCTTCGGAGGTGCTTCGAGTCGTGAACGAGGTGGGGCATCCAAACTTCAAGATCCTCTTCGATACGTCGCACGCCTATATGTCGGCAGTCGTCGCCGCCCGCCATCAAGGCCAACCAGAGCGGCTCAAAGGCGGCGTCATTGAGATGATCCAAACGTTGAAAGGGAAAATCGGACATATTCATCTGATCGATTCTGACGGAACGCTCCACAACGACGAGACCAGCACGCACCGTCCCTTTGGTGAAGGCTTGATCGATTTCGACGCGGTCATGCCTGTTCTGAACCAGAGCGGATGCACTTCTCCCTGGTGGGCTATCGACCTTTGCTTCTGGCCAGGCTCTTGGGAAGCGACTCCGGCGTGCAAGAGCTTCATGGATCAGCTCAACGAGAAATATGGAGCAGCCGCTCAAGGCCAGGCACGCTGACTGGATCATTCTTCCGGCCTCACGATAGGAGGACGAAACCCAATCTTCAGGTGAATTCGGTTCACCTGGGTCATGCGCTAGTCTGATATCATTTCTTCAGCTTCAAGAGGGAAGTCCTCGCCCGACTCAGAGACGAGCCACTGCTCGGCGGCCCGCAGGCGCTGTAACTTGGCATTCGAGAAAAGGTGTGGCCCATCTCTGTAGTATTTCCTACCGCGGTAAGCCATCATTCAAGAGAGGTCTCCGACCATGACCACCCGTTCGTTCTATTCGCTTCAAGACAAGGTTGCCATTGTCACCGGTGCGGCCAGAGGTATCGGCGCTGCAATCGCTGAGCGCTTGTTGAATGCGGGCGCCCAGGTTGCCCTCGCGGATGCTGACATCGAGGAGGCCCGTCGCACCGCCGCGGCGTTGGATGTTGGAGGACAGCGAAGCCTGGCAGTTGCCGTCGACGTCACCAAGCGCGCACAAACAGAGTCGATGGTTCGCGAGGTCGTCGACCGTTTCGGGACCATCCATATCCTCGTGAACAACGCAGGCATCGCAGGTCCTAACAAGCCGCTCGTGGAAGTTTCAGAAGAGGAGTGGGACCACGTTTCCGACATCAACCTCAAAGGTGTCTTTCTCTGCTGCCGGGCAGTCTTGCCCGTCATGCTGAAGAATCGTTACGGGCGCATCGTGAACATCGCTTCCATTGCCGGCAAAGAAGGCAACCCTAATCTCGCGCCTTATTCCGCCACCAAAGCGGGCGTCATCTGCCTGACAAAGGCGCTGGCCAAAGAGGTTTGCACACAAGGCATCTATGTGAACTCTCTGACTCCCGCAGTCATCGAGACTCCCATTCTCAAGCAACTGACGCAGCAGCAAATCGACTACATGACGAGTCGTATTCCGATGGGACGTGTGGGCAAACCCTCGGAAGTCGCTGCCCTGGTTCATTTCCTTGCCAGCGACGACTGCAGTTTTACCAATGGCGCCTGTCTGGACATCAGCGGTGGGCGGGCCACTTACTGACGGAGCTGGGCTATCCTCTGCGACCAAACCCGTTCTCGCCAGCGGTGGTTGCTCGTCAGGCCACGACGTTTACGGTCCCAGAACTTTTTCGGAATGTTTCTCCCCATCGTACTTCAGAAGCCGCCCACGGCCTTCGAGGGTGGTTTCGAGATGGACTGGCCGCGACCAGATTCTCTGGATGTTCTCGAGCGTGGCTTTCGCGTAGTCGAGTCTCAAATCAATGCCTTCATGCCGGTGGTCCAAATACAACTCTCCCCGGTTTTCATAGTTCGCTTCCCGCACATAGATCAGAGGCTGGCCGAAATTCGTTAGCGAGAAGAGCAGCTGTTGCTTCACCTTCTTGAAATCGCGGCCGGCGATCACGTAGGCGTTTTTTCCCGGGTCGAACTTGTACGCAAACAAACGTTGCTCGCGGCAGAACTCCTCGGTCAGGAACGTGTCAATAAAGGTTACGTCATTATAGATTCTCCGGACCTCGAAGATCTTCTCCCGCCCCAGGCCCAGCTTGCGGTCCCAGTCTTTCTTCTGCTCGATGCTGTCGCACTCGTCGTGTAGTATCCAAGAATTAGATGGACAGTTGGTTTTGAGGTTTTCTGGTTCTGGGTTGAGTACAACCGGGCTGAATTTGCTCAAGAGTCTGACGACACCGCGAGAGTTTTGCC
>VFZK01000205.1 GCA_016871215.1 Acidimicrobiia bacterium
GTGGGCTTGAGTGGGGATATGAACAAGGGCTCCGGAGATCGCATTGGAGCTATTTCCCCTTGTCGTCATAGCATATGGATGCAGATTTGTCCAGCCCTCTTTAGATGCGTTCGCCCTGCCCCCCATCGCCGTCTACCTTGACTTTTGCGCCCAAAGCGGGTAGTTTCCGCTTTTATGGCAAGGCTTTACGGGGCTGCAGGTGTTCACACGGAATGCTGAAATCTTGGCGAGTCTTTCACTACTTGAGGCCCTACCTGCCGATTTTTGGCCTCGCCTCGCTGTTCATGGCAGCGGCCGCCGCGTTCGAAGGGTTTCGTGCGCTGCTGGTAAGACCGCTTCTCGATAACGTTCTGGTTCTGTCTTCCGCTTCCAACGTCCGTATCGAACTGGTGAAGTGGCCGCTGTCCGGTCGAAGTGTGTACCTGGATCAGGTCAATCCTTTTCCCTCCTCCGATATCGCCGTCGCGGTGGCATTATTGCTGGTGACGGCCACTCTGCTCAAGGGGATTGCGGAGTATGTATCGACCTATTGCTTGAATCGTCTGGGCCAGTTCGTCGTCATGGACTTGCGCAACGACGTTTACGACAAGATACTCCATCAGTCCGCCAGTTTTTTTCATTCGCATGCCACCGGACGATTGATCTCCCGGGTGACCAACGACGTGGAGAAGATCCAGTTCGCATGTTCGACGGTTCTGGCCGACGCGCTCAAACAGAGCCTCACGTTCGTTGCCTTCATGGCAATCGTGTTCGCCATCGATTGGACTCTGGCGCTTGCGTCCCTCGTGATTGCACCGTTGATCATCTATCCCTCGAAGTTCCTAGGGCGCAAGATTCACAAGACCAGCCGATCGAGCCAGGACAAGATGGAAGAGATCTCGAATGTGCTGCAGGAAACCATCACGGGCCACCGAATCGTGAAGGCGTTCGGCATGGAGGAGTTCGAACTCAACAGGTTCAGGCAGGCCACGCGCCGCTTGGCCTATGTCAACTTGAAGTGGGTTCGAACACAAGCCATTTCTTCCCCCTACATGGAGCTCATTGGTGCCATGGGGTTCGGCGTCATGCTGTTCTACATTCAGGGGCAGGTGCTGACGGGTGAGATGACTCTCGGGAAATTTGGGGTGTTCCTGACGGCTTTGGCCTGCCTGTACGATCCGGTGCGCCGGATGAGCGGTATTTACAATACCTTCCAGCAGGCCAAAGGCGCCTCCAGCAAGGTTTTCGAGCTGATCGACCAACGGTCCGAAGTGGTCGACCAACCTGGTGCGCAGATCCTGCGAGGGTTCGCGAGGGAAATCGAGTTCCGGAGGGTCAGCTTCAATTACAGCGACAGCCGCTTGCCTGTGCTCAAAGAGGTGGACCTAACGGTTTGCGCCGGCGAAGTGATCGCTTTTGTGGGGTCCAGCGGGTCCGGAAAAACGACACTGGTCAATCTGCTGCCGAGGTTCTTCGATCCAACAGAAGGCCAAATCCTGATCGACGGCGCCGACACGCGAGACGTCACCCTGTCTTCGTTGCGTGCTCAAATCGGCATCGTGACCCAGGAAACGGTGTTGTTCAACGACACGGTGCGCAACAACGTCTGCTATGGCCGCGCCCAGGTAACGGAGAAGGAGCTGCTACAGGCAACCCAGGCTGCTTTGGCCCACGACTTCATCGTGCAGCTGCCCAATGGCTACGATTCCATCATCGGCGAGCGAGGCCAGAAGCTCTCAGGAGGCCAGCGGCAACGCATTGCCATCGCGCGCGCGTTGTTGAAGAACTCGCCGATTCTCATTCTGGACGAAGCGACTTCGGCGCTGGATTCCGAATCGGAGATGCTCGTTCAAAAGGCGCTGGCCAATTTGATCCGTGGCCGGACCGTTTTCGTCATCGCCCACCGGCTGTCGACTATTCGCCAGGCGTCGAAGATCATTGTGATCGATCAAGGCCGGATCAGCGAGGCCGGCACCCACGCCGATCTGGTGGGAAGAGGTGGCATCTACCAGCGCTTGCACGACCTGCAGTTCGCGGGCACTGACGTTTCGTGGGTGAGTTAACTCCTTTCACCCGGCCCGTCGGTTGTGCATCGCAGCCGCTGGCAACTGGTGAATGGTAGGGAATACGCCAGCAGGTCCCCGAAAGCCTATGATCAAGAGCATGACTGGTTTCGGCCGTGGGCGGCACGAAGGAGAGTCTTTTGCCTGTGCGGTGGAAATCAAATCGGTCAACCACCGTTTTCTTGACCCACACTTACGGCTGCCTGCCGAGTTCGCAAGCGTGGAGTTGAGGCTGAAGCGGCTTGTCCAGTCGCGAATCAAGCGGGGACGTGTCGACCTTTTCCTGAACATCGAGCGCAACCAGACCGTCAACTTCACCTTCAATGAACCGCTACTCAAAGCCTACGTGAAAGCCATCGAGCAATTGAAAAAAGAGTTTTCTCTGACAGCAGAGCTCGATCTGGTGCAACTGATCCGAGTCCCAGGTATCATGAATCTCGAGGGGATGAGCCTCTCTCAGGACGCTCGCACGCTAATCGAAGACGGCGTGGTTCAGGCTGCCGAAATGGCTCTGGCCGAGCTGGATGCCATGCGCTCTGAGGAAGGCATCGCCCTTCAAGAGGACATTCTCGCGCGGATTCGCGTCATCCAGGACCGAGTTGAATCCATCCGAAAAATGATACCTGGCGCCCTCGATGCATATCAGGAGCGGTTGAGTGCCCGGCTGGGCGAGCTGCTGCGAGGAGCGCCCGTCGACCCGAACCGGCTGGTCCAAGAAGCCGCCTTCTATGTCGAGCGCAGCGACATCTCCGAAGAACTGACCCGCCTCCAAAGCCACGTGGAGCAGTGCGCCGCTTTGTTGGCCAGCAGCGAAGAGGCCGGCAAGACGCTCGACTTTCTCCTTCAGGAAATGAACCGGGAAGCGAATACGATCTTATCGAAGACAACGGGGTTGACCGGCAATGGCCTGGAGATCGCCAATGCGGCCATCGCGATCAAATCGGAGGTCGAGAAGGTCCGCGAGCAAGCACAGAATATCGAGTGATGGAGCGATGTGAACGGAAGCAACCCTATGAGCGAGCGTGGCACGGTCTTCATTCTCTCCGCCCCATCGGGCTCGGGAAAATCCACCCTGGTTGCCAGCCTGCTGCAGAAGGTGCCTAATCTTGTCTTCTCGATCTCCTTTACGACTCGGCAGCCTCGAGGCGAAGAACGCCACGGGCGAGAGTACTTTTTCGTTGACGAAAGCTGCTTTGAACGGATGATTGCCGATGACCAGTTCATCGAGTACGCCAAAGTGTTCGATCACTATTACGGTACGGCTCGCGCTTACCTCGAGCAAGCACTGGCTGAGGGCAAAGATCTTATTTTGGACATCGACACCGAAGGAGCGGCGCAGGTCAAGAGCAAACTTCCGGAATCTGTTTCGATCTTCATCATGCCGCCCTCCTACGATGCGCTCCGAGCGCGCCTCGAAAACCGCAAACAGGACTCGGCCGAAACGATTCAGAAGCGGCTGGCCTGGGCGGGCCAAAAGGAAATCTACCGGTATCGGAACTACGACTTCATCGTTATCAACGACGACCTTGAACAGTCTTTCGACAACATGCGCAGCATCGTCGTCGCCCAGCGCTGCCGCAGGGATCGAATGACACCGCGAGTACATTCCATCATCCAAACTTTTGGAGGTAAGTGATTTGGCAAGCAATCTCGGAAGTCTTGACAGCAAGTTCCGCTACATCATCGTGGCCGCCAAGCGTACCCGCCAACTGCAGGCAGGAGCCAACCCCATGGTGACCCCGCAGGGCCGCAAGTTCACCCGAATCGCCCAAGAAGAGGTGAGTGCAGGCATGGTCAAGTTCGATCTGACCGAGGAAGCCAAAGCACCGAAGAAGCGCGGCGGCAAAGAAACGAAAGAGAAAAGCCATTGACGGAAGTCAGATGACAGAGCGCGCCGTTCGGAGGCACGCCGTGCCGGTTGTGGCGGAGCGCGCTTCGGATAGAAACTTTTCCTGCCAACCCGCATGAAAGTACTGTTGGGCATTACCGGCTGCATTGCCGCTTATAAGGCTCCCGAGTTGTTGCGGCTGCTGCAGAAACGCGGTTGCGAGATCCATGTGGCGATGACGGAGAACGCTCAGAACTTCGTCACAGCAACCACACTCGCGGCCCTCAGCCGCAACCACGTTTTTACGGGAATGTTTTCCGATCCGGATTCCGTCTCCGGGCTCGACATTGCCATCGACCACATTCGCTTGGCACACTCCGTCGATCTCTTGCTCGTGGCTCCCGCGACGGCGAATGCGCTCGCGAAATTCGCCAACGGCATCGCCGATGACTTCCTTTCGACTCTCTACCTCGCAACCCGGGCGCCGGTTGTCATCGCCCCGGCGATGAACTCCGACATGTGGAGCCACCCGGCAGTCCAAGCAAACCTTCGCCGCCTCGTCTCGCTGGGCGTTTCCATTGTCGAGCCAGAGGAAGGTTACCTGGCTGAAGGGATCATCGGCAAAGGACGGTTAGCGGCTTTGGAAACGATCGTGGACCGCGCCTTCCAGGCCGGTGCTCCCCCTCAAGATTTCCGAGGCGATACGGTGCTGGTCACCGCCGGACCAACCTGTGAAGATATCGATCCCGTCCGCTTTCTGACCAATCGCTCTTCAGGGAAAATGGGCTACCAGCTGGCGCAGGCTGCCCAGCGGCGCGGCGCACGCACGCTGCTCGTCAGCGGACCGACGAAACTCGATCCTCCCGGAGGTGTAGAGTTCATCGATGTGCGCACCACCGAGCAAATGCGCGAGCAAGTGATGAAACACCTGGCCGAAGCGAGCATTGTCATCAAAGCTGCGGCAGTTTCGGACTTCAGACCCAGTGCCACGGCCGGCCAGAAGATCAAGAAAGATGGACAATCGCTTTTTCTGGAGTTGGTTCCCAATCCCGACATTCTGAAAGAAGTGGCCGCGAAAAAAGAGAGCCGCATCCTGGTGGGTTTTGCGGCAGAAACCGAATCGGTGCTTCAAAACGGCCTCAAGAAGCTTGAGGCGAAGTCGCTGGATCTGCTGGTTGCCAACGATGTCTCACAGCCAGGCGCTGGCTTCGACAGTGACACCAATATCGTGACGATCCTCACACGCGATGGCAAACGGCTGGAGCTCGGCAAACGGTCCAAAGCCGATGTCGCGGAACAGATCCTCAACGAGATTCTTGCTTTCCGAAAGCGCCATGCCTGAACAGCACGAGTTCTACCTAGCTCAGTTGAGAGAGCGGCTGCAGTACTACAAAGAGATTGGCGTCGAAGCGCTTTCGGTCAAGCGCTCACTCGAGAGGGCTCTGCCAGCCACGCCGGGGAACCGGGGTGCCCAAGCCTCAACTCCAGCATCCATCTCCGTGACCAGGAATCCATCCTTGTTCGAATCGCCCTTGGCCCAACAGCCTGCGAGCGAGACCTTGGAGAACATCCGCGCCGATCTAGGTGACTGTCGGCGCTGCAAACTTTGCTCCGGACGAACCCACATCGTCTTTGGCTCTGGTACTTCGCAAACCAGACTCGTCTTCGTAGGTGAGGGACCTGGGGCTGATGAAGATCTTCAAGGCCTGCCGTTCGTAGGGGCTGCGGGGCAGCTGCTCACCAAGATTATCGAGGCTATTCAGCTCACCCGAGAGCAGGTGTACATCTGCAACATCGTGAAGTGTCGTCCGCCGGGCAATCGCACGCCAGAAGAGGACGAGATCGCCGCCTGTTCTCCTTTCCTGTTCCGGCAACTCGAAAGCATCCGGCCGAAAATTATCTGCTGCCTTGGGGCGGTGGCCACCCAAACGGTTCTCGGAACGAAAGCCGCCGTTGGAAAGCTCCGTGGCCGCTTTCACGAGTATCGCGGCATTCAGGTCATGCCCACCTGGCACCCCGCCTACCTGCTGCGCAACCCTGCCGCCAAGCGCGATGTCTGGGATGATGTCAGGAAGGTCCGAGCCCTGCTCGACGAGCTTGGCCCAACGGACGGCTCCCTCGCCTGAGGCAAGAGTCATCGCGTTCATTCCAGAAGACGATTTGCGCCAGCCCGCTTTTCTCTCACCACGTTGCCTTCCGATTGCGTGCCATCACCCCCCCCCGATGACCGCGGACTGGATCTGCTTCTAATAGGCCTGCCTTGGCCTTCAAAAATGGTCCGATATTATCCGGGACAGATTGTCCGATTTCAGGACATTCCCGGCAGACCAGTTCCCTACCCTCTGTGCGACAGTTTTGGATGAAACAACTACAACTGGTTGAAAGAATGAAGCCAGGCACCAGTGGAATCCTCCTTGCAAACCGGACATCCCATCAAGGAGGTATCACCTATGAAAAAATGGCTTTATGCGGTGCTCGCCTTGGGTCTGCTGCCAGGATCAGCACTCGCCGACTCTATTTTTGTCGGCAGCGACCAGGGTATGAACTTCACGCTTCAACACTCTGAAAGCGGCGGCGTTCACAACGTCAGTCTGCTGCTCGATACGTCCGGGTACACGGGCACCGGGACCCATCTTCACGCGATGTCGCTCAAGCTCTTCTCGTCGCTCGATCTCAGCAACATCACCGTCATCGACCTGCCTGGGACAGACGCCGACTGGAGCCTATTTCTCGGCCAAACGAACGCGAACACGACATTCGCCAGGGGCAACCAATTGGGAAGCGGGAATGGGTTCTTTTCGGAAGTCTTCACCGCAAACGCGGGGGGCCCAGATGTGCCAGGCGGCGGCCTCAATTTCGCCTGGACGTTTGCCGGTCCGGGGTTGCAGCTCCAGCCTCAACCGACTTTCAAGGCAGTTTTCGTGGACGATGGATTTCGGAAGTCTGGAAGCATCACGGAGGTGGTCATGTAGCCGCCTGCTGCCGTTCCTGAACCCACCAGCTTGTACCTTCTAGGAACAGGGATGGTCGGCATTGCAGCCATTACGCGACGACGAAACAACCGTCGCCGGAGAAAGCAGGCCGCTCAACAACTGCACGAGTTGTAACTCCGCACTCTCGGAGCCAGTCCCGCTCCAACTACCCGACACCCAAGCTGGAATCTGGCGGCAGGCTGGAAATCCCGAGCGGGCTTTCCAGCCTGCCTGGACCTAGACTTTGTCTAGATCCTCTGGAGATTGGACGTTTCCCACAGGGACATGCGCCTGATGCTCGTGTGCTCGTAGTGCCGCACGCCGTGCGGCCGTCGCCGTACGGTGCCGCACGCCAGGCGGCCATGTGAAGCACTGGCGTACGGCACTACGAACGGGCAGGTACCGGCAAGACGCGGAAGCTACGGCTGCACGGGCTGGAAACCCGTGTGTCGAATTGCGCCATCCTGAAAGATCCCGTCGCACTACACCCACTGCACCGCCATCCAACGGCGGACCGAATTGATTAGGAGAATCCGATCCGCGCATCGCAACTCCTCCTTGGAAATCACGCGCTCACGAATCTCTCCTGAGGCTAGCAACTCCTCACGGAACGTCCCAGCCAGCAATCCCGATGCCCGCGCTGGAGTCCACTTCTGTCCGTCGATTTCCACGACGATGTTCGCGACGCTTGCCTCAGTGACCTCGCCACGCTCATTCCAGAAAATGAGATCGTCGCAATCGTTGCGCTCCAGCAGCTGCTGCTCATAGAAAGCGCGGTGTGTTGTCTTGTGGTAGAGGAAACGGTTGCTCGAGTCGAGTGGCCGGGGCGCCAGCGCGACGCGATAGACGTACCCTGCCTGCTCGACAAAAGGGATCGCCTCGTTTTCCAGAAGACCGTTGACTGATGCGAGAAGGCGCACTTTCCAGGTCCCTGGGTTATGCTGCTGCCGTACGTTCTCCAGAGCGGCCCGCACTCCAGCTTCGTCCACCATGAATCCGAAGAATCGCGCGGATTCCAGAATGCGCCTGACATGGCGGTCGTGGAGAAAGTAGGCTCCAGCTTCGAGGCGCAGAGTCTCGATCAATCGGAATTCTGGGCGCGGTTCTGTCAAGAAGCGCGCTTTCGTGAGGCACTCGGCATACTCGTTCTCGGGTGTCGAATCGTAGGTGATTCCGCCGCCCACGCCAAACACAGCGCTTCTCCTTGTCGTATCGAGCACCAGCGTGCGAATGGCGACGCTGAACGTGCAATCGCCGCCGGGACGAACCAAGCCAATCGATCCGGTGTAAACGCCGCGCGGAAACGGCTCCTGATTTCGGATCATCTTCATCGCGCTGATTTTGGGCGCGCCTGTCACCGACCCGCACGGAAACAGCGCACGAAACAGGTCCACGAGCTTGGTGCCTGGCTGGCATTCCGACTCGATCGTCGAGGTCATCTGTAACACCGTCGGATAACGCTCCACGTCAAAGAGCTGGGACACGTGCACCGAGCCTGGGCGGGAAAACCTACCGAGATCGTTTCTCAACAGGTCGACGATCATCACGTTTTCGGCCTGGTCTTTGGCGGATTCCTGTAGCTTGTCTCGGCATTCATCGTCCTCGCCAGCCCAACGTCCTCTCGGGGCAGTGCCTTTCATGGGGCGAGATCGCAAGGTGTTGCCTTCGCGTTCGAAGAAAAGCTCTGGCGAAAAGGACAGGATCCGGCAGGTTCCCAGATCAAGCCAGGCGGAATAACCCGCGCCTTGCGACGCTCCCAGCGACCGAAACCAGGCCCACGCATCGCCTCGAAATGTGCATTCGAACGGGAAGGTATAGTTCACCTGGTAGCAGTCGCCTCGGGCAATGGCGCTGCGGATGGCCGCAATTCCGGCTGCGTACTGTTCCCGCGTAATCTGTGGACGCCAATGGGTTTCGGGGAGTGCGACGAGATCGGGATAGCGTGCCTGTGACGAAGGGGCCTGGAAAACAGCGAGCCAGCCTAAAGGGAAATCGTGCGAAGAATGAACCTCCATTGCGGAATCGAACGCCGGTGCGGCTTCGTAGCTCAGCATCAGGGCCGCCCATTGGCCCTCGCGCGCAGCGTCATCGGCTTCCTGAAGCAGTGGCAAGATCTCGCCCAGCGTCCAGGCGAGGCGCACGGTCTGCGGCCTGTCGAAGACATAGGACCAGGCCCTTCTCAGCGGGTCGAAAGACTCGAAAACAGCTGTGGCGCGAGGTTCCATGGGAGCAGGGCGAACGCATCTAAAGAGGGCTGGACAAATCTGCATCCATATGCTATGACGACAAGGGGAAATAGCTCAAATGCGATCTCCGGAGCCCTTGTTCATGTCCCCACTCAAGCCCACCGCCAGCAGTTCTGGCAATCTCATGGGAGGGTTGCTCGACCAGCTGAAGCAAGTTAAGGATCCCCGCGTCGATCCTACCAAGCGCCATCTGCTGTCCGATATTCTGGCCATCGCCATCTGTGCGGTGATTTGCGGAGCCGATGAATGGACCGAAATGGAAGCCTTTGGGAAAGCCAAACAGCC
>VFZK01000206.1 GCA_016871215.1 Acidimicrobiia bacterium
CTCTTGAGCAAATTCAGCCCGGTTGTACTCAACCCAGAACCAGAAAACGTCAAAACCAACTGTCCATCTAATTCTTGGACACTACACTAGCAGAAAGACCTCCTGGGTCGCCTCAGCCGCTTCATCAGCGTCACGCAACATCCGGAAGGAGAGGTTGTAGATGGCCTGCTCCCACTTCAGGACGAGCCGGTTAAAGGCCACCACATCGCCTCGCTGGCTGGCGGTGACCCAGAGGGCTTCTTTCGAAGCTTCCGCTTTCTGGGTCAGGACTCCGGTGTGAGGCAGGGCTGAATCCAAGCGGTTCTCCCTCCGTCTCAAAGGATCCCCTGGGGCGCTTCGCCAGCCGACACCCATTTAGACGGGGGGGCGCCGGAAATAGTCGAACCATTTGACAAAGCCACCCGTCGAGTTCAGCTGCTACGGCGTTCTGAGGCAATAGCCCATCAGCAAACTGTATTCCTCGCGTGCGATCGCCTGCAGCAGCCTTGCGTCCGCGTTTCGATGAGCGGCAGCATCCTCCAAGGCATCCACGAATCGAAACGGGTCCCAGCTCGCCGACTGGAGCAAGCCAAACGACTCCGGCCTGAAACCGGTCTCCAGCCGTTGTACCGCGGCCAGCAGCTCGGGGAAGATCGGATGTTGGCCGACGCGGCGGTACCAATACTTTGAGTTGCTGAAATCGCCTTCGCTGCGATGCATCAAAGCGTGCCAATACGATCCTTCCGTGGAGCCGATCTTCTGCGAAACGGCGTGGGATTCGTCCAGAAATCCATGGAGCCAGAGGGCACCAGCACGAATGACCTCTCCGCTCCGCGTCCTGCTCACGCTGCGCCAGTCGAAGTTCTCCAAAACTCTGAGCAATTCGTCACTGCCACGCGGCGGGCATATGGCGACTGGCAAACCTTCGGGAGCGGGAAAAAATAATTGGGTGTTCAAGGTCCAGATCCTCCTTTAGAACGAAGATGGCTCGAAGGGACGTTCGCTGCCGCCTCTCGGCAAAGAACAACGTCGCTGCCTTGCAGACCTGTCGCACGCATCCTGCAATCAAGCGGCATGAGGCTATGATATGCTGCGCGGCGCCGATTCGCACCTTTGGAGGCGAGAGGTCCGATGCTTCCATCGGGATCAACGCCTGCACACCGTTCAGGGTCTGGATGATGAAATTATTTCACGTCGAGAACTGGTTGTATTGGCTTCTGGTCTTTCTCCCCGCGTCAGCCTATCTCGAGCTGACCCATAGCTCGCCGGTTGCGGTCTTCGTAACCTCGTGTCTGGCCATTGTTCCGTTAGCCGGTTTAATGGGCAAAGCAACCGAACACTTGGCTGAGAAGATGGGTGCCGGTATCGGAGGTTTGCTGAACGCCACGTTTGGGAACGCCGCGGAACTGATCATTGCAGCCCTGGCCCTGCACAAGGGTTTGCACGGCGTCGTCAAGGCCTCAATCACCGGTTCGATCATCGGCAACATCCTCTTGGTGCTGGGGCTGAGCGTGCTGGCTGGCGGGTTGAAGTTCTCGCAGCAGCGCTTCAACCGCACTGCGGCAGGGTTGGGTTCGACGTTGCTGGCCCTCAGCGTGGTTGCTCTGTTGATACCAGCGCTTTTCCACTGGACCGCCGAGGATAAGCTGCGCAGCGGAACGATCACAATGGCACAGGAGATCATGCTCGAACGAGGCTTGAGCCTGGAAATCTCGGTCGTCCTGTTTCTGGTCTATCTGTTGAGCTTGGTTTTCTCCCTGAAGACCCATAAGGACCTCTTCATGGGCGAAGCAAGCGCCCATCATGCTCTGGAAAATCCACAACAGGGGTGGAGCCTCCGGAGATCGGCCTCCGTGCTCTTCCTATCAACGGCGGGCGTCGCCGTGGTCAGCGAATTCCTAGTCGGAGCTGTTGAAGCAACCGCTCACGCGTTGGGACTGACCCAGGTTTTTGTGGGTGTCATCGTCGTGGCCGTCATTGGCAATGCGGCAGAGCACAGTTCCGCAGTGCTCATGGCGATGAAGAATAAGATGGATTTGGCGATCAATATCGCCGTTGGATCGAGCATCCAAATCGCCCTGTTCGTCGCTCCTGTTCTGGTGTTCCTGAGCTATGCGTTCGGAAACCCGATGGATTTGCGCTTCACGCCGTTCGAAGTCCTCGCCGTAGCCATGGCTGCCGGCATCGTCAACCTGGTCGCACAAGATGGCGAATCGCACTGGATGGAGGGAGTTCTGCTTCTGGCGGTTTACCTGGTCACCGGGATTGCATTCTATTTCATCCCTGCGTAACAGCTGGCGCCGCAAGCCTTTAGAAAGAGTGAGACTGCCTCAGCTCGGTGTCGACCGTGATGGATCTGGCACACTCCTCCCCAGTCGGTACTAGTCCCCATTGCCTACACAAAATCAACACCCTAGGTGATGGAGGCGAGGCTGGTGCTGCCGTAAACTTGGCAAGGATCGAGGAAGCGACATGACGGCGAATGCGGTGTCAGACAACAACTCGGAGATTGTCGTCAGCGGCAGGGACATGTTTGGCGCTCCCTTCACCGAGAAAGCACGTCTTCTCTTTCTCGACAAAGCAGAGTTTTCGTTTTCACTGTTTCGCCCGATCTCCGAACACCAAGCCCTGCAGGTGAGTTTCGAACCTGAACGGACCAACTACTGCGTCGAAGGCCTCGTGACGAAAGTCAAGATCCGCCTCGATGGCATGCAGACCGTCGAGATGCGGGTGATCAGCGGCAAGAGGTAGCCATTGACCTCACGCTTTCGAAACGCCCGTTTGGAACACGTCTTCAGCCAGTACTGGTTGGCGTTGCCTGGCAGCAAACTTCCACCTCAGATCACCCCAACCACGGATCGACCCAGATCGCAATCATCAGCGCATGCCGTTTCCCTTTCGGCCTGGCTCGGCTGAGGTTGGAAATCCCGGTCGTCCGTGTTCATCCCCAGCTGAGTCGTTTCCAAATCTCCTAACCCAATGCCGCTGCGGCCGTTTTACGAGATAGCTCCTTCCAATTCCGCTAAGCTCGGTCGTTCGCGCTTAGTTTGCCGAGTTAGGTCCAATCTGAATCGGGACGGCCTTGATGGTTTTCTTGGGGGAGTTGCCTTTCGGAACCGCTTTGGAGGGACCTTTCGCGATCCCGGATCCAACCATTTTGCGAGCTAGCGCTTCGGCGGTCTCGAATGGGAGCTGGGTCTCTCCGTCGAAAACCGCTCCAGCAAGGTTGGCCGGCCTGAAGTTGATGTCGAGTGCGCGCAGGGCCAGCGTCTGCCCAACTTCGCCGAGCACGCCGTCACGGAGATTCGCGCCTCGGAGATCGGCCTTCTGCAAGTCTGCGCCATACAGGGTTGCACCCGAGAGATCGGCGCCCTGAAGCAGGCTGCCGCGTAGCTTGGCGTTGATGAGATTGGCGCCACGCAGGCTCGCCTGCGCCAGGCTACCGTTGCTGAGGTCAGAACCGACCAGGTTGGCTTCGCTGAAGTCGGCCGACTCCATGCGTGCCCGGCATAACTTTGCCTGGCTCAATTCCGCCTTGTAGAATTTTGCCCCAGCCAGAAACGCTTCGCTAAGGTCGGCCTGGACGAACTTCGAATGTGGCAGAAGGGCTCTCTCTAAAGACGCCCCGACGAACTCGGACTGATCGAACCAGCCGCCTGTAACGTCGACTCCGCTCAGATTCGTGCGATTCAGCTTCGACCAGGCGACGTCTGCGCCGCGTATCACCACCTGCCGCATATCCAGCCCGCTGAGATCCACTCGAAACAGCTTGGCCTTCGACAGGTTTGCCGAACCTAAATTCGATGTGCGCAGGTCCAAGTGATGCAGCGCAGCGCCTTTCAGGTCCGCAGCCGAGAAATTAGTCTTGTCCACGATGGTGTTGAGAAGCTTCGCTCCCGCCAGGACTGCTCCGCTCAAGTCGGCCTCCGACAGGTTTGCGTCTGCAAGATTGGCCTGCGACAGGTCGGCGTTTCTGAGAATGGCGCCATCCAGTCGAACGCCCGCCAAATTGGCGCCGCGCATCCTTGCCCCCGCCAGGTCCTTGCCCCGCAGGTCGAACTGCGATAAGTCTGTGCCTTCCAGATCGGCACAAGGCGCCAGCAGCCGTCCATTGTTGCCCTTCTGCCCCGCCGCATCGCAGCACGCACCCGCCGCGCCGTCGTAACGAAAACGAATCTGGCTCGGATCCGTCACGGGCACGATCGGTGGCGGTGTATCGGCCGTCTGAGGAAACATGGGCAGGGCCTCAAGGCAGGCTAAGACCGGAATCGCCTGCAGCCAGAACCCAACTCGGCGCTTTCGGCAAGAGAATTGTCGCAGCATCGATCAAACCCGATTACGGAATACCCAACAAATCTTAACCCACTTATCGAACCAATAAAATGCGTTTGTCAGCCACACCAATTCTTCCGTAATCGGCGCCATGACTGGAGGCCCGCCAATCGGCTTCCCGCGCTCGCAACTACAGGCGACGGCTCCACTGGCTGCAAGTTCGTGCCACGCGCCCTGGGTGTGCCACTGGACATCGAGCGGACTCTCCTGTTGCGACGTTCCACGAAAGCGCATATTCTTGCCGCAGCTGGAAGGCTATCGGATGGTTTTGATCGGTCGCCACCCTGTCATCGAGCACGTCGGACGAATGCCAAGTTCGAAGCCAGACTTGAATTTCCAGACAAAGTCATTCCGCAGGGAGGAAACCACGATGAGAATGAAAGCCCGCCGCAAGTTTCTCAAACAATCCATCGGCCTGGGAGCCGCTGGCACCGCGTTTCTGGCCCGCCCAATGACCGCCATCGCCCATTCCCGCGTGCTCGGAGCCAACGATCGCATTCGAGTCGGCCTCATCGGCTGCGGCGGCATGGGCCGTACCGATTTGCGTGATAGCCTGAAAGTCAAAGGCACGGAGTGCGTGGCACTCTGCGATGTCGACGAGTCCCAGATCGCGAAGACAACTCGCGATGTCCTTGAGCCGGCCTCGGCAGCTGCGCCAGCCCTCAAGACTTCCGATTTCCGAAGGGTTCTGGAGCTGACCGAACTCGATGCCGTGATTGTGGCGACGCCCGACCATTGGCATGCACTGCCGACGGTGATGGCCTGTCAGGCGGGAAAGGACGTCTATGTAGAGAAGCCTCTTTCGGTCTGCATCGGCGAGGGCCGCGTCATGGTCGATGTCGCGCGAAAGCACGACCGTGTCGTGCAGATGGGGACGCAGCAACGGAGCGCGGTCCACTACTCGGATGCAGTCGAATACGTTAAAAGCGGCAAGCTGGGTCGTGTGAGGCTGGTGCGAGCCTGGGCGTACCTTGATTGGAAAGGAGAGACTCCCGTAATGCCTGACGGTCCCGTGCCAGCAGGCGTGGACTACGATATGTGGCTCGGGCCAGCTCGCAAACGGCCTTTCAATCCGAATCGATTTCACTTCACTTTCCGGTGGTATTGGGACTATTCGGGCGGGCTGATGACGGACTGGGGCGCCCACATGATCGATATCGCGAATTGGGCGATGGGGATCAAAGCCCCTGAGTCTGCCGTTTCAATTGGCGGCAAGTTCGGCTACCCCAACGATGCGATGGAAACTCCTGACACCCAGCAGGTGATGTGGTCTTTTCCGGGCTTCAGCATGATCTGGGAGCATGCCTTGGGCGTTGGACGCGGTCCCGAAGCCCGCGAGCACGGGGTCCAGTTTCATGGAGAGCAAGGCGTATTGGTGGTCGACCGGCACGGCTGGGAGGTCTTCCCGGAAACGGATCGCATCGATAAGCCAGGACGAGTCTACAAATCGGCCGGCGTGCCGCGCCGTCCCAGCTCTGGCGACTTTCACCTGCTCCACGTGCAGAACTTTTTCGACTGTATGCGCTCGCGCAAACGACCCAATTCCGACGTTGAGATCGGACACAACTCGATGATCGCCTGCCACCTTGGCAACATCGCTCAACGGCTTGGCCGCCAAGTGAAGTGGGATGTGGACAAAGAGAGGATCGTTGGCGACAAGGATGCACAAAGTCACGTCATGCGCGAGTATCGCGCGCCGTGGAAGCTGGTGAGCTAAGAATAGCCAGCGACTTCGGACCGGCGAGGGGCACGTTTGCTGGCCGGGGTCGGCTGAGGCTGAACTGCAGACTCGATCGATCGGTGAATCTCATCCCGGTCGAGAGAAATCACCGAACCGTTCAATGCCTGGAAACATAGGTCGCCGCGATTTTCTTCTCCGGGGAACCTTGACGGCACTTGCGGGTGCAGGGCTTCGCCCAACCTCGGCATCTGCCCAAGTGTCGCCGCGTGCGACGGTCGCTGCGAATGACCGAGTGACGCTCGGCTTCATCGGAACTGGCCGCATGGGGCAGTCCAATTTGAAGACGTTCCTCAAACACCCTGAAGTCGAAGTGGCCGCCGTATGCGATGTCTATGGTCCGAATCGGGATGCGGCCGCGACGCTCGCCGGCTCAAAAGCGAGGTCGTTCAAGGATTTTCGAGATCTGCTCGCGCTGCAGGAAATTCAAGCGGTCGTAGTTAGCTCTCCTGACCACTGGCATCCGCTGCACACGGTCCTGGCTTGCCAGGCTGGGAAAGACGTCTACGTCGAAAAGCCAGTCTCCGTGTATCTCGCGGAGGGCAGGCGCATGGTGGAGGCCGCCCGCCGCTACCGGCGAATCGTTCAGGTAGGAACCCAGCAGCGCTCGGGCCTTCATTTTCAGAAGGCTGTGAAGCTGGTTCAGGATGGCCAGATTGGCAAGGTCAGCTTCATACGCACTTGGAACTACGGCAATGTCTTGCCCGAAGGGATCGGAAATCCCCCGGACTCAGACCCGCTGCCAGACTTGGATTGGGACCTGTGGCTGGGACCTGCGCCCAAGGTGCCGTTCAACGCCAATCGATTCGGCGTACACCCGGACCGATGGTCGAGCTTTCGATGGTTCTGGCACTATGCCGGGGGAATGATGACGGATTGGGGAGTGCATCTGCTGGACATTGTTCAATGGGCCATGAACGTGGAAGGCCCCTCCGAAGTCACGGCCCATGGCGGAAAGTTGTTCCTCCAGGACAACCGCGAAACGCCGGATACGCTGCAGGTGACGTATCGATACCCCAGTTTCGTTTGCGTCTACGAGAACCGGGAATGCAATGCAGCTCCCTTGGACGGACATGGCTACGGCATCTGCTTCCACGGCTCGCTGGGAACGCTCTTCCTCGACCGGGCGGGATTTGAGGTCGTCCCAGAGAAGACCTCCAAGGGCGCCAACCGATGCGAGCCCCTCACCGAGAAGAACTCGAACAACCACAATCTGGCCCATAGCCGCAATTTCCTCGATTGCATCAAGAGCCGCCAGCTCCCGGTTTGCGACATCGAAATCGGCCATCGCTCTACCTCGGTTGCCCAACTCGGCAACATTTCCTACCGCACCAAGAGTCACTTGTTCTGGGACCCAAAAAGCGAAACCTTTTCCCGCAACAAGGCGGCTCGCAAGCTTCTCTCCCCGAAATACCGAAAACCCTGGAAGCTCGACGTCTAGCCAACGGCGGCAGCCTGTGGAGGTGCTGACTGAGATCACAGTGCCGTTTTCGTTGAACGCGTCGAACTGATTCGGCCTTCAGTTGCGGCCGGACCGAACGCTCGCTACCGCAGATTCGAATAGTCGGTCGCTTCCAGATAAACCGAATCCACTTTTGCGGTCAACGCGCCGTTCACTTCAGACTCCTGTTTTGCCTTCAGCCACACCGGGTCCTTGCGAAATTCTTCCCAGGCCTTCTTTGCGGCTTCCCGGTTTGGGTAGGCCAACAGGTAGATCAGCGTGTTCTTGGACAGTGGTTCATCCAGCGGCTTCCAGTATCCGACGTTCGTCATGCCGTGCTTCTCGAATAGCCGTGTCGTATGGTTGCGAAACCGGGCGTGCAGCGCATCCAGCTTCCCCTCGTTCGCCGTATAAGTTCTGATCTCGAAAACTCTGCTTCGTCCGGCCGCATCGGCGCTCGAAATCTTGCCCACCCAAATTCCTGCGAGAAAGATAGCGACTGCTGCGCTGCCTCGGGTCAAACTTTGTTTCATCGCGTCCTCTCGGTTTGATGATTACGATGTTCGCTCTACTTCGACATAGATCCATCCAGATACCTTCTCCCCTGGCCTTGCAATCAACAGGTGCGATTCCTTCTGCAATCCTTTCGCATAGAGATTGTGCGCATCGGTAGAGCAGGTCTGATTCTCCATGCAAAAGTAAGGCTTTCCCACCGGCGTGTAGACAACCATGTGCGTGAATTCCGGCGAACCGCCAAGACGCACTTCGATGCCTTCCTTCCGAGCCTCGTAGCTTGGAATGCGCTCCGGCGCCAAGCCCCAATAAACGTCGTCCAGCTGCAATCTCGCTAGCGAGACGGGCTCGCGCAGGTCGTAGGGCGTGCCGGCCAGATCTTCCAATCGTCCGGTAGGCAGCAAACCCTCGGCTTCCATGTGCTTTTGTGCCGGGACGTGCAAGTAGGTGTCTGATCGGTTGCCAAGCACTTTGAACCAGGGGTGGAACGCGAACCCAAAAGGCAGCCGCCGGGGATCGCGATTCTCGACCGTGAACCTCATCTTGACGCCCCTTCGATCCAAAGTGAACCGCAGGCTGAGCCGATGTTCGATCGGGAAAAGCTTGAACTCTGCCTGGTTCGAGGTCCATTCGAGATCGGTTTCCAGCCAGGCGGATTTCTCATCAGCTGATGTCGCGCCGGCGTTCCAGGACAGCTTATGAACCAGGCCGTGGATGAAGTGTGTTCGTTCGTTGGCAGGAAAACGATAGGTTCGACCCTCGAAGGTGAACTGGCTGTCGCGCACCCGGTTGGGAGTTGGAAAAAGCACTGGGAATCCGAAGCGTAAACTTGGAGTGGCGCCCCATTCCTCCGGCTGGACAAGCAGCTCGATGCCACCCACCTTGAGCGAATACAGGTTGCTGCCCGCTTCCACGGCGATCCGAGCCTCGAGTCGGCGTTTCGGATCGCCGCCGTCGTATTGGAGCGTCGCAACTCTCCAGCCCGTTTGCGAATCACGGTGCAAGGTTGCAGTGAAGGAAGGGTTCATGCGGCTTGCGATCGAAAGTGCCCCGTCTCGACCCGAAAATCCGGGCTGCAGACAAAGCCACAAAAGAACGGCGACTCTGGCGCAGCGCGTTGCGCACACCATGCGAAAGGCCTCTCTGCAATGAAGAGGCGCCATCATAGCACGGCCACACGCGCGAGTGCGGCAAACAACCGACAAATGGGTGTGCGACAAATTTGCAGGGCTCCGTCAAAGTCTCCCAAGTGTAAGAAATAAGGGGGCAGTAAATCGCCACTGGCTTTTTGCGCGCCGATTTGCTAGGCTGCCGGCATGAGCGATGAGCCAGTCGCTGATCCGTTCTGCCAA
>VFZK01000207.1 GCA_016871215.1 Acidimicrobiia bacterium
GTCGGCCGCTGCGTCGCCCTTCTTGCAACGCCTGCTCGCCCCCCAGCCGGTAGCGGGCGATCCAGCTGAACAGCGTTCGGAGGGGAACCTTCATCACGCGCGCCACCGTCGAAGCCGATTCGCCGTTGCGCACCGCCTCGACGGCCGTCCGGCGTTTCTCATAACGCAGTTGGGATCGTACACTGACCAGGTCCTTCTGAGTAGGAGTCTTCTTAGTTCGTCGCATGCCCCGTACTATACTCGATTCGATTAGATTAAGCAAGTACTTTTGCAACGATTGATAGTCGCAATCGTGGCGCCGCGAAACACATCGAGGGAGAGAAGACGGGCGCCAGCAGCCTGATGGACGCTGCTTGGCTGCGTTCCTGACTCAGGTTGGCGCACCGCGGACGCAGAGTCTGCCAGCGGCTCCGTCGCGGGTTGGACAGGCAGATCGATTGGGTTCGTCATTCTGGAGATCCTCAGGCCCCGGTATGCCTGTGCGGAAGCCAACCAATTTAGTTCACAGTCGCATTGGCGGCCACGGGGACCACGACGTTGAAATAGACCTCCTTCAGCATGATCTGGTTGAGGTAGATCTGAACGATGTGCGTTCCTTCTTCGGCAAAGACGATGTTCGTGAAGAAGGTCACGTTGTCGGCGAAGCCGCCGCCTTCGAGTGTGAAGTTGGAAGGCGTGGTCTGCAACAGCAGCCGTTGGCGGTCAGGCGAAATAATTCGAATCTCAGTCGAGTGTTCTCCGGAGCCGATCCAGTGATTCAGCAGTGCAAACTTCAGAATGGTTGCCGGCAGCGACTGGAAGTACACATTCTGGAAGATGCCCATCAGGCTTAGTTTGTTTCCGGCCTCGAGCCGGATATCGTCGCACAAGATCGAGTAGGCAAGCTGAGCCGTGTGGAGGGGTCTGGTCGATGTCATGAGATCCTTTCGGCTGGGACGCCGCCGTTGCCTGCTGCGTGCCCGCCTTCTGCCAGCCCGGCAGCTATCCTCTCGCGCGCACGTTGCGTGAGCGCTTCCCGGTCGGCTGCGGCCAAGTCGTGGGTGGCGATCGGAGCGTGAAACGTCAACACCACCATTCCAGTCTTCACTCTGAACTGGCCGGGAGGCATAATTTCATAACTGCCTTTCACGGAGATCGGCACAATCGGGACGCCTGATTCGATCGCCATGATGAAGGGCCCTTTCTTGAAGGGTCCGAGCTGGCCGGTTCTCGTCCGTGTGCCTTCCGGGTAGGTCAAGAACGAGTGGCCTTGCTGTAGCTGCCGGACGGCTTGCTTCATGCCGCCGATCGACTGTACGCGGTCTGAGCGGTCAATGAAGACGAATCCTCCCATCTCCATGATCAGGCCCAGCAGGGGCAACTTCCGCAGCTCCTTTTTCAGAATGAGCCGCACGTTTCTCGGGATGCTCACGAACAGCGCTGGAGGATCGCAATAGCTCTGGTGATTGGCGAGAAACAAGAAAGTTTGCCCCGCCTCGATGTTTTCCAGCCCGCGAATGACAACCCTCACGCCGCCAAGGTACAGCCCCAACCGACAGCCTGCGCGCCCCGCAGCGTAAAGTATGTCGGGCGACCGGCGAACCAGCGCATAGAGAACAGCGAAAGGCCCGGCCAGGAACAGGAAAAGGGCGACTCCGAAGACGACAACGTAGGCACGAAGCATCGTGTAATGCACTCTCGCGGGTGGCCGTCAACTCTTTGCCAGGAACTTCTGCAACTGCTCCAACAGGTCCTCCTTCACAAAAGGCTTTGCCAGCAGCCCGGCGGCGCCTGCTTGCATGGCCAACTGGAGGTAAGCTTCGTTGGTGTTCCCTGTGACGAGCAGCACCGGCGTTTGCAGTGCCCGTGCCCGGATGGATTGGAGCACTTGAATGCCGTCGAAGCCCGGCATGAGCGCGTCCAGCAAGACGAGGTCGGGCTTTTCGCGAACCATGGTGTCGACGACGCGCTGCGGTTCGCTACAAACGATGGGGTCGTACCCCTCGAGCCGCAACATCAGGTGCAGCATCGCCAGAATTCCAGGATCGTCGTCTACGACAAGAATCTTGCTTCTAGCCATCGGCTTTGCCGACTAAGGCGGTTACTAGCTTCTGGTGAATCCCGTCGAACCCGCCGTTCGACATAATGAGCACTTTGTCTCCGCTCTGGAGTTTCGGGGCCACCTCTCGAACGATGGCATCGGCCGATTCCAGCTGGCTAGCCTCGATCCCGCGAGCGTTTAGTTCCTGCACCACGCGGGCAACGTCCAACCGGATCGAAGCTTTCAGCTTCTCCGGGGCGAACAAGGAGCATAGCACGACACGGTCAGCCTGATCGAAACACGCTGCAAACTCCTTCTGGAACACGTTCCGTCTGGAAGTCGCTGAGCGGGGCTCGAAGATGGCCCACAGACGGCTGCCGGGATGCCGCGCCTTGACGGCCGAGAGGGTTTCATGAATGGCCGTCGGATGGTGGGCGAAGTCGTCGAAGATCGTGATGCCTCGGGTTTCGCCACGGATCTCCAGGCGGCGCTTGACGTTCTTGAAAGTCCGCAATCCCTGCGCCACGCTGTCTGGGCTCACGCCCAACTCGTGAGCACAGGCAATAGCTGCCAGGCAGTTCTTGACGTTGAAACTGCCGGCCAACGGAGTTTCGAAGTGGCCCCAGGATACTCGATCGTGGAGGACCTCAAACCGCGTTGTCCGCTCCAGAAACTCCAACGAACGCGCCGTCCAGCGCGCTTCTGAAGCCAGGCCAAACGAGTCGACCGGACAGTAGGCCCGGTTGCTAAGCTCTCGAACGACCGGATCGTCCCAGCAGGCAACGAGCCTTCCGCGCGACGGGACGAGGTTCACCAGCCGACGGAAACTGGTCTTCACTGCTTCGAAATCGGCGTAGATGTCGGCGTGGTCGAACTCACAGTTATTCAGGATCACCTGCTCAGGAAGGTAATGTAGAAACTTGGGTCCCTTGTCGAAGAATGCCGTGTCGTACTCGTCACCTTCAATCACAAACAGATTGCCACTGCCGAGTTTGAAACTGCTGCCGAAGTTTTCGGCGATGCCTCCGACCAGGAAGCTCGGATCCAGCCCGGCCGATTCCAACAACCACGCCAGCAGCGACGCGGTTGTCGTTTTTCCATGAGTTCCGGCCACAACACAGGACCGCTTGCCACGAATGAAGAATTCCTTCAGCACCTCTGCCATCGAAGCGTACGGAATCTTTTCGTTGAGCGTATGCTCTGCCTCGGGATTGCCGCGCGAAACCACGTTGCCAACCACCACCAAGTCCGGCGGCGGGTCCAGATGCTTTTCGGAAAAGCCTTGAAAAAGCCGTATGCCCAGCTTCTCCAGAAGAATAGACATGGGCGGATACACACTTTGGTCCGAACCCGCAACCTGGTAGCCCTTGGCTTGCAACATGCCAGCCAGTGAAGCCATGGCGGTGCCACAAATGCCGATCAGGTGAATTCGCCGGATCGATGACGGATTGCTATTCAACCGCTGCCTCCTCCAGAACGAGGTATTGGCTGTCCGCATTCAGTGTTACTTCCACTCCGAAAGGCAGCGTCAGAGACCCGGATTCGGTGTGTCCTGAAGGCAGTCCGTACAGAATGGGAAACGAATAATTTTCGAGTGTCTTGAGAATGATCTCCTGCAGCCCGTAGTCTTGATTCTCTGACTGTCTGCAATTCAGCATGGTTCCAAACACCAGACCGTGTAGTTTGTCGAACTTGCCTGCGAGCCTCAGGTGCATGAGCATTCGGTCCACTTGGTACGGCTTGGCGTTGACGTCTTCCAGAAACAGAACTTTCGCGTCGGTCTCTATCTCCCAGGCCGTGCCGAGCGTCGCTGTCAAGAGCGACAGACAGCCACCAGTCAGACGACCGCGCGCCGAGCCAGGGCGCAGGGTTTCGAGTCCGGGTGCAACGATTCGCTGTCCTCCCACCACTTGCGTGAGACAGCGCTGGAGGTTCTGTGCGTCGTAACTGGGCACGCCCAGGGCAAACTCTCGAGCGACCATCGGGCCGTGAAACGAGACCATCTGGCATTGGTTCTCCAAATACTGCAGCAACACAGTCACATCGCTGTAGCCCAAGAAGATCTTAGGATTGGCTCTAACTACTGCGACATCCAGCCGCTGCAGCAGATGATGACACCCATAGCCCCCGCGCGCACAAAAAATCGCGTCGATTTGCGGGTCCACAAACATCCGCATCAGCTCTGCAGCTCTGGCCGTGTGCGTTCCGGCGAAGTAGTACTCCTGAGAGAATACCTGCGCGGAATAACGGGCACGATAACCCAGTCGCTCGAGTTCAGCCGCTCCCTGCACCAGCGCCTCCCGGTCGACGTTGCTTGCGGGTGCGACAATCCCGATGGTGCTTCCCTCTCTCAAGGCCTTGGGCTTTCGCATGAAGTTCACAACATCTAATGGGGGTGGGTACTCGAAGACGGAATGTCCGGAGAGACTGGCGGAGCGTGGCAGAACAAGCTCTTGATACTGGCGCCTTGCGATGACAGGCGGGCATTATATCGGAGCCGGCTGGAATGTAAATGCAATTTCTTGCGTCGGGTGGGTTGGCGCGATCTAACTAGCCTAGATCGCCACGAAAAGCCCACAGCCAGCAAAAGGGACGGCGGTCCCGCACTGACCGTGGCTTCCAAAACGAGAACGAAATCCTATCGAGGCGGGGGCGAATTGCGGGTGGCGGCACTTAGGCCTCACTTAAGGCCGGGTTCTCCTTTCGACTCGCCGACTGCTCTACTCTTTCGATGACCAGTTGGGCGATTTTCGTGTCGAGTCCCAAAGGTTCGGTAACGCGATAGCGGACTCCGTCATGCTTCGACGCTGCCCGGGCTGCCAGACGCGGGATGTCGGAGGTCGAATGCCGGCCAGGCGCCAGAAAGTAGGGGTGGACGATGATCTCGCTGGCTCCTGCCGCAACACAGAAATCGAACCCTTGTTCGATCGTGGGCTCAGCAAGTTCCATGTGAGCGTAACAAACGATCTCAAATTTAGAGAGCTCCTTCACCAGCTGTGCGATCCTGGGAAGGAGCTCGTTCGCTTCGCTCTGAGTGCTGCCGTGATCGACCAGGAGTAGCGCTTGGGTCTTCATAGCGTTGTTAGCAGTCGCTCGACGCCGTGTCGTTGCCTTCTTCGATCGGCAGGCCACCGCCTTGTGGGACTGCCAGGTTTCCTCGATTCATGAGATCGACTCGCAAACTCGCAGCCTTGGACCGTGCGATGCCTCCGGAGATTGCGCGTCTCGTCCGGCATCGGGCACTCTATCCAGGTGCCATAAACTAACCAACCCTACCGCTCGCCGAGCACGACCTTGGCGATCGTTTGCAGCTGCATGAAAGAAGTTCCTTCGTAGATCTTTCCGATCTTAGCGTCGCGGAAGTATTTCTCGGCCGGGTAGTCCTTCGTGTAACCGTAGCCTCCGAATAGTTCAACCATCTGTGACGCGATGCGTTCGGCAACCTCAGAACAGAAGTACTTCGCCATCGCTGCTTCCTTGACGAATGGCAAGCGCGCATCCTTGAGCCGTGCTGCGTTATAGGTGAGCAGCCGCGCCGCTTCCAGCTGGGTAGCCAGGTCGGCAATCTGGAACTGGACGGCCTGGAACCGTGCAATGGGCTGGCCGAACTGTTCGCGCTCCTTCGCGTACTGGATTCCAGCCTCCAGGGCGCCGCCTGCCAAACCCACCATCTGGGCGCCGATGCCAATGCGGCCTTCATTTAGTGTCTCGATGGCAACTTTGTATCCCTTGCCGGCCTCGCCTAAGACGTTCTCCCGTGGTACCTCACAGTTTTCGAGAACCAGCTCGCAGGTGCTGCTGGCACGGATGCCAAGTTTGTTTTCCTTCTTGCCCGCCTGAAAACCGGAAAATCCCTTTTCTACGATGAAAGCCGTGATGCCCTTATAGCCCAGGGCCGGATCGACTGTCGCGAACAGGATGAAGAGATCGGCCTCAGCCGCGTTGGTGATCCAAAGCTTGTGGCCGTTCAGGACGTACCGGTCTCCTTTGAGATCCGCTTGGGTCCGCAAGGCAAAGGCATCGCTGCCGGCGCCGGCTTCCGAAAGCGCGTACGCTCCCAGCGCGTGTGACGCCAGACGGGGTAAATACCGCTCCTTCTGCGCCTCGGTTCCCCAGCGCATGAGCGCGTTGTTGACGAGCGTGTTCTGGACGTCGACGATGACTCCTGCCGAAGGATCCACACGCGACAGCTCTTCGACGGCCAGAATCGACATGAAAAACCCGCATCCTGAACCGCCGAGATTTTCTGGAACCTCGATGCCCATGAGGTTCATCTCGAAAAACTGGCGTAGGAGGTCAGGATCGAACCTACCGGCCTCGTCCATCGAGTGCACCTGCGGCCGGAGTTTGGCCCGAGCAAACTCGCGAACCGACTCGCGGAACATCTGTTCTTCTTCAGAAACGTGCGTTAACGGCCCAAGCACCGGGGAATCGGGCATGGCACCTCTCCATTCGACCGTCGTCGCCTTAGCCTCATGTGTCGTGTGGTGCCCCGGCCGGGCGATGGGCCACAAGCACCAGAGAGCCAGATTTTACAGCCGACCGGCAAGAATGTGTGAACCTTTGGCCGCCAAAATCGTCTAATACAGTATCTTGCGGTACGGCTGGAGGCGTCGGAGCTAGCGCTATCTGCCTGAGCTGGAGGTCGCCTGGCACAGGCTGGAAGCGCGTGCCACGGAGCATTCGCTTTGGGCGCGTACCAGCTCTTTCAGTCTAGTGAGAGCATGGAGTGGCCAGCCGTGAGCTTCCGGTGAGCACGCGCCGTTGTTTTTGTAGGAGACTGTTGGAGGCGGCATGGACTCTCGAAATCCATCATCGATTCCTTCATCGTACGATTCCGAAGACTATCGCTGCTTGTGCGGCAGTTTGATGGCCAAGATCACGGCGTTTGGAGTCGAGATCAAATGCCGCAAGTGCAAGCGGATTCGGCTGATTCCGAATTCGCAGATCAGCATTGAGGTTGCCCCCGAGCCGATGAAGGTGAACGTGGCAGTGCGGTGAGGCCGAGCTGATAAACCCACAGAGCCGGGATCGAAGCCGCCGGTTCGGGGATGCGGTCCCATCAGGAAAGCCTCGTTCTCTGCCGGGCTTTCCGTCGGCATTTCTGCAATGCAGCCTCAGCCGGCCACGGGCACGCTGCCCGGCTTTTCGCCAAAGAGCGTTTTGCGCCACTTCAGTATCGAGTCGAACAGAATTACGATCATGCTGGACATCATGATGATGGTCAACACGACGTTGAGCTTTCCCTGAAAACTGGCCGAGGGGTCGGCGCTGCGCGCCAGCAGCATGAAGTTGTCGGTGATGCTCATGTAACCCGCCGTCAGCGTCGTGGTCGAAACGAACGCCAAAGGCAAAAGCGTGACCCAGGCCAGCCGCGCGCGGCCCAGGTTGACGATCAGCGTTGTTCCGACGCAAAGTGCAATCGCGGCCAGCAGTTGGTTGGCGATTCCAAACATCGGCCATATGGTGCTGATGTTGCCGGTGAAAATGAGGTAAGACCAGCTAGCCACCACCAAAACGCTGGAGACGATAGTGCCGGGCATCCAATCCGTTTTCTCCATCGGCTTGTAAAATCTCCCCAGGAACTCCTGCACCAGAAAACGCGCCACTCGGGTCCCTGTGTCGATGGTCGTCAGGATGAACAACGCCTCGAACATGATGGCGAAGTGATACCAGTAGGACATCAGCCCCTTCATTCCAGGGATCGCCGTGAAAATCTGGGCCATCCCGACCGCTAGAGACACGGCCCCGCCGGGCCTGCCAGCCACGGTTTCGCCTACCTCTCGCTCGAGCTCGGGCAGGTTCACGATACTCATGCCAAGTTGAGAGAACTTCTCCGGAGCAACGTTGATTGCAAAGTAGTCGCCGGGAAAGAGGGCGGCTGCGGCTATGAGCGATGTGACACCAACAATGCCTTCCATCAGCATGGCGCCGTAGCCAATCGGCCGGATGTGAGACTCGACCGAGATCATTTTGGGCGTTGTTCCGGAACCGACCAAAGCGTGAAATCCGGAGATAGCGCCGCAGGCAATCGTAATAAACACAAACGGGAACAGCTTGCCCGGGATGATCGGCCCTCCGCCGTCAACGAACTGGCTGAAGGCCGGCATCTTCAAGTCGGGATGCACGACGAAGACGCCGACGATGAGAAACGCGATTGTGCCCAGCTTCATGAACGACGACAGATAATCTCGAGGGCAAAGCAGCATCCAAACGGGCAGAATGGAGGCGGCCAAGCCATAGATCGCAATGCAAATCGTAATTCCATCCTTCGAAAGGGTGAACCAAGGACCCAGTGCAGAGCCCGGAATCCACTTGCCCAGAATGACAGCACCGATCAGAGCAACGACGCCAATCAGCGTGGCTTCACGAATCTTCCCTTTGCGGAAGCGGTACATGTACAAACCCATGAAAAGCGCAATCGGAATCGTTGCCGCGATCGTAAATGTTCCCCACGAACTCTCGCGCAAGGCATTGACGACCGCCAGACCCAACCCAGCCAAGGCAATGATGACGATGAACAGCACGGCGATTGCCGCTGTGAAGCCAGCGACTGGGCTGATCTCTTTCTTCGCAATCTCGGCCAGCGACTTGCCTTCGCTGCGCACTGACGCGAAGAGAATCACGAAGTCGTGGACAGCGCCTGCGAGCACGACACCAACCACCAGCCACAAAAGCCCCGGCAAGAAGCCAAACTGGGTCGCCAGAACCGGTCCAATCAGCGGACCGGCGCCCGTGATGGCAGCAAAGTGGTGTCCAAAGAGAACCCACTTATTAGTTGGAAAGTAGTTGTGTCCATCGTACAAGCGATGCGCCGGGGTTTGACGGGCATCGTCCAAAACCAAGACCTTGGTGGCGATGAAGGCGCTGTAGTAGCGATAACCAATCGCCACAAAGCACAGAACACCGACCATGATGGGCAATGCGTTCATTCCGGTCTCCCAGGAAAAGGAATCGGTTCAAATCGAGAAACCACCAAAAGTAGTCGCTTCATGCTGGCGGAGCCAGGCGTTTGCACTCTACAGCACGGACCTTGGCATGGCTGTCGAACAGGTGCGAGCGGCACTCCAAGGGTCGCACCGGCTTTTGGCGATGCCGGGCGACGGCGGACGTAAAGCCCGGGCGTCTCTTGCAGCGACGAACAGCCAGGCCTGCCCAGCTATACAGTCGCGTATAAATAAAGGGACATACTGTACTGTGATATGGCATACTCCTCGAAACAGGAGGAGTTATGCGTCCACGACGGTTGCGCTTGCCGCCGAAAACCTATGATCGCTTGGTGCGTCTGCGCAAG
>VFZK01000208.1 GCA_016871215.1 Acidimicrobiia bacterium
CGGCGTTGTTTTCAATCTTGCTTTCGATTCAGCGCTCTCGTCAACTGATTCTGTCTTTCTTCCAACTTGCTGAGACTAAGTATGCAGCAGAGACCACTTAGTGCTGGTACTTTCCCAACTATTGATACAAGCAGGGACGCTTGCAGGCTGTTTCCGCCAACTACGGCGCCATCGGCAACCTGGTTCTCGAGCAAGGGCGGTTTATCTCCGATGTCGATGAGTTGCATCGCCGCGACGTGATCGTCATCGGCACCAACGTAAAGGAAGCGCTCTTTCCCAATCGCACGCAGATTGAAGCGCAGGAAGTGACCGTGGGTGGACTCCGGTACGAGGTGATCGGTGTCCTTGAGAAACGCAAGGGCAGTGTCTTCGGAGAAACGGAAGAAGACAATGCGATCCTGATGCCGTTTCGCACAGTCGCCAAGCTCGTGCCGAAGCAAGATTTCTTGATGTTGGTGATCCGCGCCAGACCGGGCCAGTTGCAGGCGGCACTGGAGCAGGCCGATGCCGTGCTGCGCCGGCAACGCAACGTGCGGTTCAGCGAACCCAGCAATTTCAATCTCAAGACAGCCGACAAGTTCATCGAGCAGTTCGATTCCATCACCGCCGCCGTGGGGCTGATTGCGATTGCCATTTCTTCCGTCGGGCTTGTGGTGGGCGGCATTGGAGTGATGAACATCATGCTGGTCAGCGTGACCGAGCGCAGGCGTGAGATCGGTGTCCGCAAAGCAATCGGCGCCCGGCGGAAGGACATCGTCGTGCAGTTTCTGTTTGAAGCGATGACGTTGACGACGCTCGGCGGCATCCTCGGTGTTCTGCTTTTCTTCGCGGTAAGCCTGATTCTGGCGTTTCTCCTGCCCGCTCTGCCCGCGAAGATCCCCGCCTGGGCGGTCGCCTCAGGGCTGGCCGTCTCCACCGGAGTGGGCCTGGCCTTCGGTGTCTGGCCGGCCCGCGTTGCCGCCCGGTTAGACCCAATCGAGGCGCTGCGGTACGAGTAGCTCCGCTGCAAAAAGAATGCTTCACCAGCTCCTCCCGGCTGGGCACCACTTTCCGACCCCGCACTTCGCAGGCTGCGAACCTTTGACTTGAAAGCATCGCCGGCCTACAATCCGCGTTGTTTCCAAGGTCCTCAAGAATTCCCGAAACAGGAGCCGACATGGAATCGCCCGCCACTTACGAAGACGTGAACCTGGTCCTCAGACTCTATGAGCTGCGTCGGGAGGACCGGCTGCGCAAAGCGCGCGCCTGGTTTTCGCAATGCTTCAAGGTTCGCACGCTCGAGGAGTTCAACAAGCTCTGTCCTCCCGGATCCGACGAGAATGCCTATTTTCGAATGGTCGTCACGTACTGGGACATGACAGCCTCGTTCATCACCAGCGGCGTATTGAATCAGAATTTGTTCTTCCAGAGCGGACGGGAGTTGCTGCTGGTGTGGGAGCGCCTGCGTGATGTCCTCCCTCAACTGCCCGAGACCAACAAGGACCCGGTGGCCTACCGTAACCTGGAAGTGGTCGCCCAGTCGTTCATTGCCTGGATGAAGGCTCAATCGCCCGATTCCTACACCGCTTTCTCGAACCGAATCCGGGGCACTGCTTGACGTTGACGCCTCTTCGACAGCGTTCCGCGGTGTTCAGCGTTATGGCCAGCTCCGCTTGCGTTGCTGGTCGCAGTGTGACTGCGGCGTACCGGCTGCGGCCGATCAGAGCGTGCCCCCTGGGGCAGAACGCCTTTGAACTGCGCTCGGATCAATTTCTTAAACCAAGTTTCCAGGCCCGCTTCTCGTGAAAAGCTATCGCCAGGAGTTGTGGTTTCAAGTTCCCAGCCGGCGCGCTTTCATCAACATCACTCCGCAGGTGGTCCAGTGCCTGCAAGAAAGTGGCATTCAGGAAGGGTTGGTCCTCGTGAATGCAATGCACATTACGGCGTCCGTCTTCATTAATGACGACGAATCCGGGCTGCATGCCGACTACGAAGTCTGGCTGGAAAAGCTGGCGCCCCATCACCCTGTCTCGGTCTACCAGCACAACGAGACCGGTGAAGATAACGCCGATGCGCATCTGAAAAGACAGGTGATGGGACGCGAGGTGGTGGTAGCCGTCACCAGGGGAGCACTCGATTTCGGCCCCTGGGAACAGATTTTCTACGGTGAGTTCGATGGCCAGCGAAAAAAACGGGTCCTCGTGAAGATCATCGGGGAGTAACCGTCGGGCGGATCCGACCGCCGCTGGACTGGATTGTCAGACTGACCTTCGGAGACGATTCTTGGCCCGCCGGCCTCCATCGAGCGCGGCAAGCGCAGCCCGGCTCCCGGATTCGCTGGTTGCAAGCCAGTCTCTCTTTCATTTCCGGACCGATCGTTTTCGTCTGCTCGAGATTCGCCTCTCAACTCTGACCTGAGATAGACTGCGGCTCATGCACATCACCACGGTGGACTGGATCGTTTTGATCACCTACCTGGCAGCTTGCGCGGGCATTGGGATTATCGTAGGGCTCCGTGTCAAGGACACGGACCACTACTTCCTCGGTAAGCGCCGTTTTGGAAAGTGGCTGATGATGGGACAGAGCTTCGGCGTCGGCACCCACGCCGAAATGCCGGTATCGCTGACGGGTGCGGTCTACAGCGTCGGAGCATCTGGCATCTGGTATCAGTGGAAAAACCTGTTTGTAACGCCATTCTACTGGATCATGGCGCCGGTGTTTCGGCGCCTTCGCCGCACGACTCTGGCGGAGGTGATGGAGGACCGCTACGGCGCCTGGATGGGGGGCATCTACACGTTGTTTGCGCTGTCTTTCTTCACCATCAATACGGCAAACATGCTGAAAGGGGCTGCTAAGGTCATCCACCAGGCGTCTGGCGGTGGGCTGGGCGTAAATGAGATCGTTATTGCGATGACGGCGATCTTCATCGTTTATAGTTTCGTCGGAGGACTGGAAGCTTCGGCTTGGACGGATTTCTTTCAGGGATTCCTGATCATTATCCTTTCCTTCATGCTGATCCCGCTGGGCTGGAGCGCGGTGGGTGGCGCCGACGGCCTCCGAACTTCGCTCGAGTCTTACAAGTTCTCTCTGTCGACGCCTCGGGGCATCACGCCTTGGGTCATCGCCATGCTGACCATTAACGGCTTGGTTGGGGTGATGGCGATGCCGCACCAGTTGGCAGCCGTGGGAACTGGGAAAGACGAGAGAACTTGCCGGGTCGGTATGCTCTACGGAAACTACATCAAGCGCTTCTGCACGGTCGGTTGGACCGTCGTGGGACTCGTGGCGGCGTCCATGGTATTGGGAGGCCGCTATGGAATGACGACTCTGGCGGACCCGGAAGATGCGTTTGGTTTTGCTTGCCGCCAGCTGTTGTTCCCGGGCGGCCTGGGTCTGATGATCGCTGGTGTTCTAGCAGCCAACATGTCCACCTGCTCGGCATTCATGGTCGACAGTGGCGCTCTGTTCACGCAGGGCGTCTACCGCCATTGGCTCGCCAAAGGCAAACCCGACAGCCACTATCTCTGGGTGGGCAGGGTGAGTGGCCTGGCTTTGACTCTCCTGGGTGTGGTCTATGCTCTGTTCTTGGTCGAGCGGGTGCTCTACTCGTTTCTCCTGACCGAGACCATGGCAACCTTCATGGGCATCAGCTTTATGGGTGGCATCGTCTGGCAGCGTGCGAACCGCTGGGGCGCCATCGCGAGCCTTGCCGTTTCGTTGAGCGTCAACTTCATCCTGTATGCGTGGCGGAACGAGAGACTGGACCATTGGGACGCGAATGTTTTCCTGGCCGCCCTGCTGGCGGGACTCGCCTCTCTTGTGGCGGTAAGCCTCATGACGCCGCCTGAGCCGCAAGAGAAGTTGCAGCCCTTTTTCACCCGCCTGCAGACGCCTGCCGAAGGCGATGGAAGCCCGGGGATTCAGGTTCCTACGGAGCCAGACAGTATCCAAGTTGCGAAGGCCGGCAAACAACTCTTGCTGGTGAATCTGCTGCATCCTTTCCGTGGCTCGCAAGGAGTGGGATTCCTGAAAGCCTATCGAATTGACCTGAGGGGCTTCTCCATCGGATGGGCGTTGGCCATCGCGCTGGTCTTCACCACGGCTTGGTTGTTCGAGTCCTGGACCAAATAAACCCAACCTTACCTTTCACTGGCCAGAGGTGCTCTCACGCGAAGTCCCGCTGAGGGGATGTTTCGTCGCGAGATGCAATGGGGCTCTGGCCGCCCCGCCCTTGTACTGGTTTTGGAAGCCGAATCCGAGCCTGATGGGCAGGGCGCTATCGAAACCCGGCAAGACTCGCGTTACACTTTGAGCGGCCAGCCTCCAGCCCGATGCCACCGCCGAGCCTCCGCTTCAAAATGCCCAGCGGCGGAGACTCCGTAACCGCGAACTTCAGGCTTCTTGACCGCATCGTCCGGCATTCCCGAGCGGTTCCCGAAGAATTATTGATTGAAACTGCACATTATCGAGGACCAAAATTGGCTCATCCTCACTGCTGTAACTTGAGGTTGCCATCGATCCGCAGTCTTGGCCCGGCACACTGATTTCGAGTCTCATGACAACGATGAGCAAGTCGGCTATCCACCTTTGGACTGAGCGACCCATGAAAGCGAAGACAACTGCCCGGTGGTTCCAGGGAGCTTTGGCTGTAGGCACTGCCGTGATCTGCGTGACCGGATTCCTCGGCATTGCTTTCGGCCAGCCACTTCTCGGCGTGGTGTATGCGGGAATGGGTGCCGTTGTAGCGCTTCTGACCCAGCGAGTAGCCGAGCGCAAGCGCGAACAGGAGCAGCTACGCCGCGCCAACGAGGCTCTGGAGCAACGCGTGCAGGCTCGTACCGCCGAGCTTGACGCAGCGAACAAAGAGCTCGAGGCCTTCAGCTATTCGGTAGCCCATGACTTGAGAGCGCCGCTCCGGCATATGGATGGCTTCATCCGGTTGCTGAGGAAGCATGCCTGGAACTCGCTGGACGAAAAAAACCAGCGATATCTAGGAATCGTTTCCGACTCGGCCCGGCAGATGGGCCTTCTGATCGACGATCTCCTGGCTTTCTCGCGGGTTGGGCGCGCCGAGTTGCAATTGCGGCCCGTAAGCCTCAGCCAGGGTGTCGAGCTGCACGGCGCCAACGGGTACCTGATCACTCAATTCCTCAGTTCGGCCATTAACGATCGCAAAGACGACTATGGGGGCTCGTTGGAAAACCGTGCCCGCTTTGTGCTGGAAGTCGTGCGAGCCATCCGTCAGCGGGCAGGCAACGATTTTCATCTCCAGATGAAAATCAGCGCGACCGAGTTCAATGATGCCTTGCTCCTGACGGAAAAGCCTGGCAACACGATCGCGGATTCAATTCAGGTTTGTCGATGGCTGGAAGAAGCGGGTGTCGATGCCATCCACGTTTCTTCCGGAAGTTCCTTCCCCCATCCGCGGAATCCCCCGGGCGACCTGCCCATGGAAGATATCGTCAAGACCTACGACAGCATGATTTCCAGCGGCAGACATGCCTTTCGGAACTTCGTCTTGTTTCGCAGCTGGCCGATGAATCGACTGTTTCACACGCGAGGAGAGGTGATTGAGGGCATCAACCTGCCCGATGCGCGGGCCATCAAGCAGTCGCTTCGCATTCCAGTGATTTGCACCGGCGGGTTCCAAACAGCGTCGTACATTCGCGAGGCTCTGCGAAGAGGTGACTGCGATGCGGTTTCGATTGCCCGTTCGCTGGTGGCCAACAAGGACTTGGTAAAGCTCTTCGCAGCGGGCCAAGACCGTCCCGCCAAGCCCTGCACCTACTGCAACAAGTGCCTGGTGAACGTGGCGGAGAACCCAATCGGTTGCTACGAAGAGAGCCGGTTCGAGTCGCGCGAGGAGATGGTGCGGCAGATTCTGTCGGTCTACGCGGCAGGTCCGACCAGCTGACCGAGACTGAGGAAGCCTTGGTTTGGTGAACGAACCTACCCTAGAAGAAGCCTCGGGGCACCGAAAATCAACTGGGACTTTGACAGGCGCCTCCCCCGTGGATGTTCGGTTGAGGGTGAGTTTGGAAATCTAGGAAGGCGAGATCAGTCGGGTGCTCAGGAACACAAGGATCGCCGCGAGCGAGACCAGAAGCAGGCAGGGGTAGATCAGCAGCAAGTCTACGCGAATATTGCATTCACCTGAGCAAAGAATCCTTAGTTTCATGCCCCATTCATACGGGAGATAGCAGAGCCAGCAACACGACGCCACTAACGCGACGCGTTTGCGGGAATTCCAATAAAGCACGGCCAGGAACGCCGCAGGAATCAAGGCGAGCCAGGGTTGTGCGATCGAGAAGAAAGCGAGAATCCCAAGGGGCACGGCTATGGCTAAGCTGCCGGCAAAGGCCAGAAAAAGCCGTCCGGCTTTCGACACATTCATGTGGCACGACTCACGACAGGCATGATTGATTCATAGGGAATCGGGAATCAGTCGAGTTCAGGCCATCCCGGGTGTTCTTGGCAGCGGGTCATCTGTCGGTTCGACAATGGGCATTGTTGCTCGCAAAGTGGTTTTGGCCTCAAGAATCCGGCTCGAACCACGCGATGTCGAACCAAGCCATCCATCAAAGGGGCTACGACGCTCGAAGGACCCGTTGTATGGCCCCCGCCACAAGCTTGTCATCCTCGGGTACGACAGTACGCAGGTCGAGTAACAGGCAGTTGTTCTCCAAACGGCAGGCGATCGGCGGTCGCCCGCACCTTAGCTGAGCTTCCAGTCTGGCAGGAGAAGGCTCGCCGCCGGAAAACGCCAGCAGCTGAGTGGGAACCACGCGATCAGGCGTGCATCCGCCCCCGATCATCGACTGGCCGTCGATGATGCGCAACTGAACAGAACCAGGAACGCTCAACTGGGCAGCGATGGCCCGCGCACGCTGTCCGATCACAGCGGCGGGCTGATTCAACATCTGCAAGAGGGGGATGTCCTGGGCGGCGGTGCCAGTCAGATGCGAGATCAACGTCGATTCCAGCACCGGCAGGGTGAGTTTGTCCACCCGCAAGGCCCGGAACAACGGATTGGCTCGGATCACTTCCACGAGGTTTGCACTGCCAGCCAGAATGCCGGCCTGCGGCCCTCCAAGCAGCTTGTCGCCGCTGAAGCAAACCAAAGAAACACCCGACTGCAAGCTATCGCTCGGATTCGGTTCGTCGTGGATTCCGAAATTTTGCAAGTCAATCAAGCACCCGCCGCCGACGTCTTCCATAAGAGGAAGTGACCGCTCTCTCGCCAACGCAGCCAGCTCGTCCAGCGCAGGCCGGCAGGAAAACCCCACAATGCGAAAGTTGCTGGGGTGCACGCGAAGAATGAGACGGGTCCGCTCCGAAATAGCCTGCGCGTAGTCGGCGAGTCTCGTCCGGTTCGTCGTCCCTACCTCTTTCAAGACCGCACCGCTCTTGCGCAAAATGTCGGGAATCCGGAACGAGTCGCCGATTTCGATCAACTCGCCCCGAGAGATGATCACTTCGCCGCCATCCGCCAGGGAGTTCAGCGCCAGAAACAGGGCTGCAGCGCAGTTGTTCACGACGATGGCTCGCTCACAGCCGAGCAACTGTCGCAACAAACGATCGGCAAAGACGTCCCGACTGCCTCGTCTCCCGCCGTCCAAATCGAATTCCAGGTTCGAGTAGTTAGCAGCGACTTCGCCGAGGTGTTCCAAGGCTTTCTGGCCCAGGGGCGCTCGTCCGAAGTTTGTGTGGAGCAAGACGCCCGTGGCGTTGATGACCCGGCATAGCCGGGGAACCGACAACCGCGCAAACTCGGCTTGCACAGAGGCCACAATGCTCTCCAACGGCTCAACGCTGCCGGTATCTTTGGCTATTCTGCCACTTATCCGCTGCCGGAAAGAATCCAGAACCCTTCGCAACAGCCCGACAACAAACGCGCGGCTGCTCTGCTGGACCAGGTTCGAGATGGCCGGTTCGCTGAGAAGTTTGTCCACAGAAGGGATGTTGCGAAGCAGATCGTTCTCGGCTGGAGGCATCGTCTCGCCAGGCTTTTCGCGTTGACCGGCTGCGTGGCCAACGATAATATCGCAACGGTTTTCACTCGGTAAACGGATAAGAATAGACCTGTATGGAAGTCGATCAAGAACTGACGCTACTGGAAGACGGTATTCGCCGGCTGAAGATCGAGTATGAGATCTTCTTCAACGGTGGCGCCAAAAAGCTTCCGTATGACCTGCGTTGGCGGGTCGAGGCTTTGATCAAGAAGCACAGCGACAACAGCAAGATGACCTTCGCCCAGCGCTTCCGATACAACACATTGGTGGCGAAGTTTCAATCGTACAGCGATCTCTGGCGCCGTATGGTGAAAAGCAAGGAAGAGGGCAGACCCGCTTTCGCTACGCTGTCTGCCTCCGAATCTGAGGTTGCTTCTGAAAATCAGGCACAGGCCACCGCCGGCGACCGGATGATTTGCCAATTGGTCTGCAGCGATCCAGAGGCGGAGGAAGACAAGTTACAGAACCTGTTCAAGAGCCTCGTGGAAGCCAAGCGTGAGTGCGGCGAAAAGCCAGAGTCTCTCCAGTTTCACAACTTCAAGAAATTCCTAGCCGAAAAGACCGCCAAGCTAAAGGATCAGTTCAAGTGCGACTCGGTGTGCTACGTCATCTCGGTTGAGGCAGGCAAGGTGAAGCTGACGGCCAAGGGCAAGAACTGAACAGCGGTCTCTCACTTCGGCGTTTCACCTTCAACCATTCAAAGACGCGCCGCCAAGACTAAACATTACGCCACAAGGAATATTCGGTTGACAGCGCGTGAGAGCAATCGGTCCAAGGAGTCATCACGAGGACTGCCCCCCTCGGTTCACTGACGGGTCGGCGCCGACGGCGTGAATCCTCCGAAAGCCCCCTCGACTGGGGAAGCCGTGAAAAAAATACAAGATTCCTCCAAACGCCGCTCGAGGTCACGCGACCTACAATGGTTCTAAAAGGGCTCTTTCCTTATGGCAGGCCCGGTGCCCTCACCGGGCGTATTCTGACGGCTTCCGGGAGTTCGAGAAACCCAAGCAACCGCATTCCGACACATCAGCCCATTCCCTGCCCGACCGCCGCCGGTTCCTTGAAAGCTTCACGACGATAACGTGATCCATCCGCTCATACTCGCATCAGGACACCTGCTAGTGTATTGTCCAACAACTAACTGGACAATAACAGGAAATTAGTTTAGATGAATATCACGCTTGCTCCGGCGCTATAGTCAGGTGCTTGTAAGTGATCGTGGTGGTGTTGAGACAGGCCTTGGTGAGTCGCTCAAACAAGTTGGTTTCCATCGTTCGGCGGTTCAGCCGATAGGTGAATTCCACCACGTAGCGCTTCAGGTGT
>VFZK01000209.1 GCA_016871215.1 Acidimicrobiia bacterium
GGCTGTTTGGCTTTCCCAAAGGCTTCCATTTCGGTCCATTCATCGGCTCCGCAAATCACCGCACAGATGGCGATGGCCAGAATATCGGACAGCAGATGGCGCTTGGTAGGATCGACGCGGGGATCCTTAACTTGCTTCAGCTGGTCGAGCAACCCTCCCATGAGATTGCCAGAACTGCTGGCGGTGGGCTTGAGTGGGGACATGAACAAGGGCTCCGGAGATCGCATTTGAGCTATTTCCCCTTGTCGTCATAGCATATGGATGCAGATTTGTCCAGCCCTCTTTAGATGCGTTCGCCCTGGGGAAACTTTCGTCTTGGAAGTGTTGCGATTTCCCTTAAGATAGAATGCCGTGTGCAGGGTCGTTGATCCAGGCGCCACGCGATAGTCACGGAAATGGACACCCAATGAACCTGGCGAAATTCAAAGTCGGGCTGGTCCAGATGTCTTGTGAGACCGGGCTTGACGAGAACTTGCATAAGGCTCTGCGGCTTATCGGCCAGGCCGCCCAGCAAGGTGCGGAAATTGTTTGCTTGCAGGAATTGTTCCGCTCCCAGTACTTCTGCCAGAAGCAAGACACCGCTGCTTTCGATTTGGCCGAACCGATCCCAGGGCCCAGCACCCTGGCACTCGGTGAAGCTGCCCGGCAGCATGAGGTGGTTGTGGTCGGATCGCTGTTCGAGCGGCGTGATGCCGGTGTCTACCACAATACCGCCGTCGTGCTCGATGCCGACGGTTCGTTGCTCGGAACCTATCGAAAAATGCACATTCCGGACGATCCGCTCTACTTCGAGAAGTACTATTTCACTCCCGGCGACCAAGGCTACCGTTGTTTCGACACGCGTTTCGGACGAATTGGCGTGCTGGTTTGCTGGGATCAGTGGTATCCGGAAGGGGCGCGACTGACCGCGTTGCAAGGCGCCAAGCTGTTGGTCTATCCAACAGCGATTGGCTGGCATCCCGCCGAGAAGGCTCAGTATGGAGCGGCGCAACATGATGCGTGGCGGACGATTCAGCGCGCCCATGCCATTGCCAACGGAGTCTATGTCGCGGCCGTGAATCGCGTCGGCCATGAGGGCCCGCCTGCTGGTGGGCTGGAGTTCTGGGGTGGCTCGTTCGTCAGCGATCCATTTGGGACCATCCTGGAAGAAGCTTCCCACGACCGGGAGGAGATCGTAGTGGCGGAATGTGATCTGACGCACCTGGAGACCGTGCGGCGCAATTGGCCATTCCTGCGAGACCGTCGCATCGACAGCTACGGCCCGATCGTCAACCGATTGATCGATCCGAAATGAGTTGCCCGTCTCCGTCACCTTCCTCGAAGATCTGAGGCGAATCCGCGGACTCTGCAAGGCTCTACTCGACCAATGACGGTTGGCCAAGTTCGAGCAGTTCGACACCAAAACTCGGGCGGGCGCCCGCCAGTCCCACCAAAGTTCGGCGGCGCCTGCGGATGTTCTCCGAGAAACGAGTTTCGTGATCTCTGGAACCGGGCGGTTGCGGGTTCCTTGATGTTCTTTGCGCCTTTGCGCATCGATTGTTTCCCTTTCTGATTGGACACCGCTCTCTCCATGCCTCAACTTCCCCGCCCCTCTCGCGGTTGTCGCATGCCCGCCGAATGGGAGCCGCATCATGCCACCTGGATTGCGTGGCCGCACAATCGAGAAGACTGGCCCGGCAGGTTTTCCCCAGTGCCGTGGGTCTACGTCGAGATCGTCCGCCACCTGCATGAGGGCGAACGTGTCTGTATCCTGGTACGGGACGACAGTCTCCGCAGCCGTGCCACCCGCATGCTGAGGCGTGCTGGCATCGACTTGGACCAAGTCGATTTTGTCCCATTTGCCACCGACCGGACCTGGTGCCGCGATTTCGGCCCCATCTTCGTCAAGCGCGAGGAGCCTGGGCGTCCCGAGCTTGCGATCACGGATTGGAAATTCAATGGCTGGTCGAAGTATTCCAATTGGAGAAGAGACAACGCTGTTCCGGCCAAGATTGCGCTGGCCCTTCAGCTCAGGTTGTGGGAACCCCACTGGAAGGTCGACGGAACTCTTTGCCGGGTCGTGCTTGAGGGAGGGAGCATCGACGTCAACGGCAAAGGCACACTGATGACAACCGAGGAATGCCTGCTCAGTTCCGTACAAGCGCGCAATCCGAAGCTCACCCGGGAGGATCTGGAGGGGGTGTTCGCCGAATATCTGGGAGTGCGGAAAGTGCTGTGGCTGCAGAACGGCATCGTGGGAGACGACACTCATGGCCATGTGGACGACCTGGCCCGCTTCGTCAACCCAACGACGGTGGTTGTGGCACAGGAAACTGACCCACGGGATGCAAATTACCAGCCGCTGCGAACGAACTTGGAACTACTGAAGTCGATGTCCGATCAGGATGGAACCCCTCTGGAGATCGTCACGCTGCCGATGCCACGGCCGCTCTGGTTTCAGGGTCAACGTCTGCCTGCGAGCTATGCCAATTTCTATATTGGCAACGCGGTCGTGCTGGTTCCTACGTTCAACGATCCTCACGACCGGGAAGCGCTTTCCGTGCTCGCCGGGCTATTCCCTGACAAGGAGGTCATCGGCATCCACAGCGTCGATCTGGTTTGGGGGCTCGGGACGCTGCATTGCTTGACCCAGCAGCAACCCAGATGATTGCTCGTCGCCGAGAAGGATGGGTCTAGAACCCGGATCGCTAGCCTAGAACCCGCCCCGCTCTGGGTTCTGAAGCGCCTCAAACGAGACAACGCGCCCGTCATCGCCGAGGACCGCCTTGCCGATGAACCGATTTCCATAGGCGCGCTCCAGATGCTCTTGCTGACGCGCTGGATCCAGCAGCATGGCCATCAGGCGGATGGAACCTGCATGCGCCACCACCAAGATCTTCTGACCAGCCGAGACGCTCTGGAGTTCGCTCAGGAACTGCCCGATTCGCGTCTGAAGGTCATTGAAGCTTTCGCCACCGGGATACCGCTGTTCTGGAGCCCGCTTATAGTTGAGGATCTGGAACGTCTCAGCGACCGTCTTGTTGGTGAAGCAGCCGTAATCCAGTTCGCGAAGCAGCGGTGAATAGCGCATTGGGCGGCTGAGTTGCAGTGCATTCATGATGGTTTCCGCAGTCTGCCGTGCCCGCAGGAGGTCGCTGCAATAAACGACATCGAAATCGCAGCCTCTCAGAGCGGCGGCTACGCTGCGGGCATCCTCGAAGCCATGAGGGGTCAGCTCAGAATCGAGCTGTCCAGCAATGGTCTGCCGCAGGTTATGGATCGATTGGCCGTGACGAACGCAGTAGATTTCGGTGGTCATTGGGGCAGCGCTGGAGAACAGGGTGAATCACCCGCGTGACGAAGCTTCTGGAAGGCCTGCAACCTCAGAACAAAACGATGCGGTTTCGCCTTCAACTGCCGCTTGCCGGGGTCGCGGTTGGTGCGGTTTTCGTCTCTGCCGCAGCCCGGCGCGCAGGAGCTGACAGTTCAATGCCCGGAGCGTGGGACATCGCTTCCAAGACCTCCTGGCAGATCTTGTCCTGAGTAGACCTTCGCTGGCGGATCTCTGTCAGGTAGCGGAGCACCAAATCGACGCCATTGCTGGCAATAGAAACATAGACGTAGGGTGTCAGCGTTCCGAGGTTGATATGAAACTGGCGCTCCAGTTGCGCCTGGCTGTTTCTGGCGGCCTCGATGAAAGACTGTGAGGCCCGTGTCGCTACTTCTTCCAGGATCTCACGGCCTCTCTTCCAGTCGCTCTCGTACGTCACGGTAAAACGAATCTCATCCCAGATGAACGAATTGGCCGTGGAGTAATTGAAGTAATGGCTCTTGAAGATAAAACTATTCGGAAAGAAGACGACTCGCCCCGTGGATTGCTCCGCTCCGACCCAATTGCCAACCTCAAGCACTGCGATCCTGAGGAGGCCAATGTCGATGACGTCGCCTTTGACTTGATTGATCTCCACGCGATCGCCGACACTGATGCCGAACCTGCCAACAATCAGAAACCAGCCGACTAAACTTACGATCGGATCTTGCAACGCAATCGCCAAGCCCGCGCCGGCCAGCCCGACGACGGCACTGAGACCGCCGAAGTCGGAGATGAAGTTTCGGACCACGATTGCAGCGATCAGCAATCCGGAGGTGAAGCTGATGAGCTTGCGAAAGTAGTACAGGTTCTTCCCTTCGTGCGTAAACTTGTAAGGCAGTTTCTTGAGGTAGTGGGAAAGAACCAGAATCGCCAGAACCATCGCCAGCACAATCCCGATGCGGCTGCCTGCGCGCAAAAGCGAATCGTTGCTCTCCTGCGCCGCCAAGAGACTCCAGCTTGCCAGCTTCTCACGATCGTCTTGAACTAGCGAAGCTTGTCTGCCCACCACGGTCAGGGCACGACTGGCCAGTTCCTTCTGTTGCTCGAGACGGCCTGATTCTGCCATGCGCCGGTCGGCATCTTCCAGAATCCGTGCCACGGCAGGTGCCTGGCCGCCTTTTCTCAGCAGCTCGTAGGCCTCGCTGTAGGACAGTTCTGTTTTGCGATTGACTTCGAGATGCTGCGCTTGCAGGGTTTCAAGCTGCCGCTGCCGCCCCTCCAGGCTTTCCTTGATCTGGTTCAAGAGCCCGCCAGCTTCCTGAAGGGCACGCTGAAGACTCTGCGATTTCTGCCTTCGAGCAAAGTACTCCTGCACACTGGCGACGATGCCGGCCTGAGACGGCTCTGCAGCTGTAGTCCGCTGCGTGTCTCTTTGGACCGGACTGGACGACGTTGGAGACTTAGCGGGAAAAAGTTCGTCCTTCATCATCTTAAGGCGATCGGCAAACGACAGCGCGTCCGATGCACCTACAGTCGCCCGCTTGCGTTTATAGTCCTGAATGTCGAGGTTCGATCCCGCCAGGTCCAGCTTCTTGTCCGCGATGTCGGCTTCCTTCTGGAGCTGATCTACCCTGTCCTGCGCTTTGCGAAAAGCGTCAGCCGTCGACGCTTTCTTCAGGCTCTGCCGCGCAGCAGACAATCGCTCCTTCGCGGCGTCGACTTCAGCCGACAAACGCCACACTTCCCCGGCAATCTTCTCATACTGGGCTTGTTCAGCCGCAGTTGGTGCAGCGCCGCTTTCCGCAGGGGCTGCTTCGCTCAGCGCCAGGTTCTTCGCTTCGATATCAGCCAGCTGGAATTCGCTCTCCAAAAACTGGCGCGTCAGCTGCAGATGACTCGCCACGAGGCTTCCCTCTTCGAGGCTGGAGCCACTCCGCTCTTGCAAATCCGTTGCCCGGCGGTATCGATTGCCTGCCAGCTCGAGGCGCTCCAACAACTGCGAGTAGGTATGCACGGTCGGCTGGAGGCGAGGTGAACGCTGCTGCGCGTCGCGGCAGGACGTTGCGAGAAGACCCACAACCAACCCAAGAACCAGGCACCGATATTTCATGGCTTCAAGCGACGCAGCGTTTTCAAATCTCTGCGATAAGCTTTGTCGCCTCCAGGCGTCTCCAGCAACATGGGGTGCTCTGCAAATCGCGGATCGTTGAGCAAGAAGCGAAATGGCTCCAAGCCCAGTTCTCCTTTGCCAATGTTCTCATGCCTGTCCACGCGGCTTCCCAACCCTCGCTTGGAATCGTTGAGATGAAAAGCTTTCACACGGTCGAGCCCAACCGCAACGTCGCAATCTCGCATCACCGCTTCGTAGGTGGAACGTGATCGCAAATCATATCCCGCCGCGTGCAGATGACAAGTGTCGAGACAGACTCCCAGCCTTTCAGGATACTGAGACCTGGCCAGAACTTCGGCCAGATGCTCGAAGCGATAACCCAGGTTGCTGCCCTGGCCCGCTGTGTTTTCCAGCAGCAGTTGAGTTCGGTAGTTGGGCTTCCGTTGAAGCACTCGATTCAAGTTGTCGGCGATGCGTTGCAACCCTGCCACTTCGCCGGCCCCGACATGCGAGCCGGGATGAAACACAAGAGAAGAAATACCCAGTTGTTCGCAACGGTCGATCTCGTCGGCAAATGCATCGAGCGATCTCTGGAGTGTCACTGGGTCGTCGCTGCCCAGATTGATCAGGTAGGAATCGTGAGATACGGCCGCGCGGATGCCACACTCCTCTACGGTTTCGCGGAACGCGGCGATTGCCTGCTTCGACAAAGGCCGTGCCTGCCACTGCATCTGGTTGCGGGTGAAAAGCTGGATCGCCTCGCAACCCAGGTTCTTGCCATTTCTCGGGGCGTTGTCAACGCCTCCGGCTGTCGAAACATGCGCGCCCAGCAGTGGCATTTCCGTTCTTTCGCCTCTCTTCTTCCCTGAACCCGAAACGCACCCGCCCTCGTGGCACTCCGTCGCACCGGCGCTGTTCAGGCGGGACGAATGTCGCGCAGTTCAGCGGCCATTGTCATTGGCAGGATGTCGTTTGTTCAAGCAAAAAGAGGGCGACACAAAGGCCAAAAAAAACGGCCAATTCGTTTCCGAACTGGCCGTGCCAAAACTCTTGGCAAGTTGAGGACAACAGACAACAACGACTACTTGCCGCCTTTCACGCGCGCGTAGGTGGCAGTCACACTGCGCGCGGCCGTCATCGATACCGTGCAGGTCGATTGCGTGCCTGTACAAGCTCCAGACCAACCTTTGAAGGCGTAGCCTTTGTCCAGCGCGGAAACAGTCAACAGAACCGAGGTTCCGGCGCTTTGCGGATAGTTCTGCGTACAGGCGCCACGACAGTTCGTGTTTGGCGGATTGATATTGACGGTGCCGCGGTCACTATTAACAGTTAACGAGTAAGCCGGTTCGGTTACGGTCAGGTTTGCGTTGCCGGTGCCACTGAAGGCTGCGTTGGTCGCAGTGGCTGAGATGGGATAGGTACCAAGTGGATACCCGCTCGGAACCGAAACCGTCAGCGAAGTCTGGCCTTGCTGCCCGGGAGCAATCGTCAGTGTGTCGGACGCAAAAGAGGCACCCCAGGTCGACGGGACCACCGAGGTCATGTTGAAGGTGGAAGAAGAACAGCCGGCAGAGCTGTTATTCGTTACAGCCACCGAAAAGGCTTTGCTCGTGCCTTGATCGGTCGAAGCGCTAATGGGAGAAACCGCGACCGTCGGATTGGCGTTGTTGCATGGCAGCGCTCCATAGTTGACCGTCACTGTTAAAGAGTCTGCGGCAGCACTGGCGACCTGGAGGCTCAGATTTGTGTAGGAGTCGACCCAGGTTTGTCCCACGGCGAGGGCAGGGTCGGACATAGTGCTCGTGGCTGTCGTGAAATCTGCCAAGTCGGTATAGGAACCCGTGCTGGAATCTTGATAGTGAATCAACGCGCCCGACCAGACTTGCGAACCCAGCTGCGAAGAATAGATGCCAGTATTCTTGCGCGACTCCACCCATACCCAGGCATTGTTTCCAGTGCCTCGACGGATCTTCAGTGCTTTCAGACCGGCCGGACGTCCTTCGTAGTTTTGAATTGTGAAGGTACCGTTGGATTCGATCTGCAAATAGTTCGTCGTCGGCGCAAGCCAGTTCAACTGCTGCGAAGCGTGGTGCGCCGAGTAGAATCCAAAGTTCCATGAACCCATCGTCGAGAAGCCATCCCCGTACGACGAAAGAGTCCCGGCCGAGCCAAGCGGCCCAATGGCGTCGGCGCCAAAATCCCGGCTGCGAGCATGGTTCATGGTCAGATTGTGGCCGAACTCATGGCTGGTCAGTTTGACCCCATTGCCTCGGCTGGCCATCTGGTCAGCACGCTGCCAGGCGATCGAGGCTGTGAAGCTACCGTCGTTCGAGCTGTTCGACCAGCAGCCAATACTGCCTAAACCAGCCCAGGTGCAACCACCCGTCGTTCCATCCACGTTGAGCTTCGTGTTCTTTGGCATGACGATCAGAACACGTGAATAGTTCAAGAAGTTCACTGAGGGATCCGCGGCTGCGATGGCTGCACTGCGAATCGCACTGCTCTCACACTCATATATGCCATCACCGTTGGTGTCGTTGTTGTAATCACGGCTGAGCAGGTAGGGCCCAACCACTGTGCTGCCTGCCACGTCCACCCACGTCTGTCCATCCGAGTTCTGCTGCCAGAAATCGTCGATGGACCAGTCGGGCGTGCTCTGGCTAGAACTGTGGGCGTTGCCGAAAAGGATTCCTTTGACCAACTCGGGCGTGACACTGGAAGGGAGAGAATAGTTGGCGAAGTTTACAAGAATCGCAACCACCTTTTGGGCGCCCGTCGGGCTGCAAACAGCGCCGGCCGCGGAAGTCGAGGCGAGAATCTCTCCGCCGGCTGCAGCAACGCTGCCCCCGGAACGGACGCCACGCACTGAAAGAATGTCACCGCTTTTCAATCCGGCAGGCTCATCGCCAGAAAACTGGAGATCCAAAACCTCAGTGCCCGTATGCAGACGGCGCTGACTGCGGTGGCTGGCCATTGCTTCGTCATCTTCCACGATGTATTCCACAGTGCCCTGCCACAATCCATAAATTTCAAGTCGAGCAGCCAAGTCGGAATTCAATGCAGCCAGCTCTGCAACAAGCTCCTCAGGAAACGCCAGGGAAGCGGCTTCCGCAGGCCGCGCTTGAATCAAAGCTTCCAGCGCTTCTTGGCGCTGGCGGCCGATGGATCGGATTTGTTCACGCAGAGCGTCGGCGCTGTCAGGCCCCGTCCGGCGAAGCTGAGAGACGAGCTGGAGCAGGCTTCCGTTCAATCCTCGCAGCCGCGCCCCATTGGCTTTTCCAGGTGACTGCAAGGCTGGCGTCGTTCCCAGCAAAGAAAGTAAGAGAAGCACTGCAAACAAAGCAACCCGGCGACCGAGTGCAGATGATCCCATGTTTTGAGTCCTCCGTAGCTGGCGATTTAAGATTGAGGCGGTTGGGCGCTCAACCCGCCTTCAGTGATAGCAGGTTGAATCGAGGCAGGCTAGGTGCCAAAATGCGGCCGAGTCATCTAACTGGCTTGAACAACGCAGGATAAGACCTGTCGTACTCCGTCAAGGGGAGCCGCCTCAGGCAAGGAACGGTGGCATGGAGATTACACTTCTTTGCATGGCAAGCTGACGGGTGGCTGGCCAATCCCGTTGACCCCATCTCGCTCTGGTTGCTGCTGCGGGTTCGTCAAATTCGGCAGCAAACCCTTGACAATCAGTCAAGAGCTGAGTTTCTGAGTGAGAGGGACTTCTTTACCTCAGGGCCGTTTCACACAGCTGACCCAAAGCGCAGGCAGGCCAAGGGTTCGCGTCTTTTTGAAAACCGATTGACCGATGATCCGTTGCTGCGTGCCGGCTTGTGGCGGATTGGTCATTGACTTGTAGGGCACGCTAAGAGGGTGTTTAAAAATCCGAT
>VFZK01000210.1 GCA_016871215.1 Acidimicrobiia bacterium
GTTCGCGGCCGATCGTCAAATCCCGTGTTAAAGATCATGTCCATGCTTTCGGCCTGATGGAAGGACGCAAAATGGAGCCAATGTTGGCCACCATCCTCGGATAGATAGTCGAGGGTGTAATGAGGCCGGGCAGATCGGTACCGGCCCGGGCTGGCACCCTCCCCACCCACATAGACCCGAGCCAACAACCGCCCGTCTCGAAGGCGGTGAATCGACGGAAACATGTGGTGGCCCCAGCGCTCGTAACCGATCTTGGCGATGCTCTCTATTCGATCAAGCACCTTGCCTCCCGGAGCGAACATCACCACGTGCGGTTCACCGGGCGTCACCTTCACCCCCACATCCGGCGCCTTGTCAGGCAACTCTACCGTGGTCATGTACTTCTTCGCGATCGTTTCGTGAACCGACGTCAGAGCCGCTTTACGGCGGTTCTCAGGGATCACGCCTTCCAGACCGGCGATTCCTTGTTCCCTCCCCCACTGCAGCACCCGCTCCTCCGCCCCGCGCTGCCAGGCAGCGAACCCAAACGGGTCGAGGGCCTGAGGGGGATTCAGTTCCGGTCGATAGCCCAGGAAGTCCACCAAAGTGCGGCAGAGGTCCAGGGGTGAATCCGCGGCGGCACGCGGCAAGACTCCCAGCAGCGCAAACGTCAGAGCCAATAGGACAATTTGTTTTCGGTATGAATGCAGACGTGCCATGGCAGATAAGCTCCTTGCGTAGATAGACAATTGCTTTTCGGGGAGAGTGCCAGAGAAATTGGCGGTCCCGGCAGTGCGCGACCGCCAATTCCGTTTTCCTGAGGAATGTGGGCCGGTGCGGCCGGGTCTTACAACAAGCCAACCTTCTTCAGCACACTCTCAACGGTACTGACTCCCTTCTTATCCAGAGTCTGCATCGGGAAACGCGAGTGATAGGACTTTGCTTTACCCTTTAGCCAGCGGGAAACCCGGAAAGTGGGATGGAGTCCCAGCGGAGAAAAAGCCGCAACCAGTGGTTCTTCGTACTTGCGGACGATCTCCACGGCCGCCGGATAGTCTCCAGTGTCGGCGTAACGTGCGAAATCAAGGATCACTTTGGGAGCAATGCCGCAGGTGACGAGGTCCGCAAAAGCCTGTGCGCCGAAAAGGCGCCCATATAGATAGGGGCGGACCTCTCCTCCGGTCATAGGAACAAAGGCGCGACCCCGTCGCCTTGCCGCGTTGATGATGGCAGAGTGCGCTTCGTAGTCTCCTGCGTCGTTCTTCATTCCCACATACTGGGGTAAGTCGAGCACTCTCTCGATGAAATTCTCCGGCCAACTGGTCAGGCTGTAGGCAAACAACGGAAGCGGCGAATGGTCTGCGAGTGCCTTGTAGTGCCGGAAGGCGGCTTCCGGGTCGGGACGCTCCTGCCAATTCGTCTGCACCATCACGATGTCGGCGCCCCACTGGGCCGCCGATTCCGCAAAACGAATACACTCACGAGTGCTGAACCGGAAGGGGATCCCGGCGATCAGAATCGCGCGCCCTTTGGTGACTTGGGCGATGGACCGGTTCAGTTCCAGGATCTCGCTGTCGGAAAGATAGAAGTAGCAGGTGGTTCCCTGCGTCGTCCAAAAAAGAGGAACTCCCTCCTTGACGAGCCAATCGATCCACTCGCAGGTCGAGGTCACGTCCAGGGCCTCATCATCAGCAAAGGCAGGCTGGATTGGAATGAGAGGTCCGCGGATCCGGTTCGCGATTCCTCCAGCTTCCGTCGCCGGAGGGGATCCAGCCTTCTGTGACACCGGGGTGGGTCTCGTTTCCGCCGAGGTGCCGCCGGATGTGATGGCCAAGCCGCCGGCTGTTCCCGCGGCGGCTGTTTTCAAGAAGGCTCTTCGGTTGGTGTTGGTTTCTTTCTCCACGGCTATTCTCCTGTTTTACGAATCCATGCGGTCTTCCCAGCTCCAAGCTTCACGCAGTTCTCCACCTGAGCAACGTTCTGTGTTGTGCATAGATCGCGGTTGTGACGGGTTATGCGCCACATGGGCAAGATGCCCATGCCTGGAGTTTGTACATTTCAAATCTCACGACTACCGGGGCTGTGGGCCGATGTCCCGCTTGGCGGGCCCCAATAAGCTGGTGCCGGGCCGCACTGCGTGCGGCACTACGAGCGTATCGATGGCCTCCGTTTGTAGAGAAGCACGTGAGTGCTTCACTCTGAAGTTTGTACATTTCAAATCTCGCGACTACAAGGCCTATGTTGGCAAGCCGGAGGCTTGCTAGCCATTAGCCGGTGGTGGAGCGTTAGCGACACCACCGGTTCTGAAGTCATCGCGAGCAGCACCCTGAAAGGGTGCCAGCCGACGTTTTCGTCTAGCGCATCTCATCGATCAATGTCGGCCACGCTGCTACTCCAACCTCATCCGGGTCGTGCTTCTCTCTTGGTATAGACCACGTCTTGGCTCCAACCCTGTTCCAGCGAGCACAAAATACACCCCGACCGGGTCGCAGCTCGCTGTCTTCTGCCCGATGGCTCCGCCGCTCAATCCAAGTAGCGACGGTGATAGACCAGCAAAGAAGCACGACCCGGCTCGTCAGGGTCCCTTCAAGTCTCGTAAGTCCTTGAGTCGAGGTCGAGCCTTTGCTAACGCGCGGATTGCTGATTTGGCTCACTCGGCTGTTCAGTAGCCCGACCAAGGGAGGGCTCACAACTTTGACGGGACCCCGGCTGGCTCGCAACGGAGGTGGCATTGTTCGATGACCTTTGCTCGACCCAGACAGCGGCTGGCACCCTTCCAGAGTGCTGCTCGCGACGACATCGGAACCGGTGGTGTCGCTGACGCTCGACCACCGGCTAATGGCTAGCAAGCCTCCGGCTCGCCCGGCTCGTTTCTATGAAACGAGCCCTGAAGTTTCTACATTGCCTACGTGGCATGGGCAAGATGCCCATGCCACGTGGCACAAGCGTCCCGCCCGTGAATTCCGGCTTCAGAACTTAACAAAGTAATACTAGACGGCGTCCGCCGCCGCCCATCAGCCCGGAGTAGCCTACTTTTTCGACACCACGAACTCCTGGGCGATCACCGCAAGACGAGGCTGTCCCCAAGGATCAGGCACGTCCCACTTCGTGTAGACATACAGGAACCGGTCCGGGCCTGTAGCCAAAAAGGTGCCGTTACAGCAAGAGTTTTCGTTTCTGGCATGCCTCCAAGCCTTGACGAGCGTCACATCGTTGCCCCACGAGTCCCCTTGCCCATCGGCGCAGAAAGTGAGGAAGACTCCGGGTCTTTGATAAGACATCACGGCGATGCCGTTTTCCAGGACCAGTCCCGATGGGTTCACACCCGGCATCCGGATGGCTTTTGGCTCGGACCACGTTTTCCCCTGATCGCTCGATTTACGGACGATGAGAGGGCCGCCGCCGGACCAGTAGATACCACCGTGGCGGAACGCCGCCAACCAGTTTCCGTTCGGAAACGCGAGCAGGTGAACACGCACGGTCGCAGTGGTGAGCCCCTTAAACCAGAACGGGTAGAAGTTGCTGCCCGGAATCTCCGCTGCGACTTTCCAGGTGCGCCCGCGGTCACTGCTGCGCAGCACGCGATGTGGCTCCGGCCCAAGCGTGCCGTCGGGACGAAGGTCGGAGATCATGGGCAGGCTTTTGAAATCGGCCCTCACCAGGGAGCCGTCCGGCAGGATCTTGGTTTCGTGCAGCCACAGGCCATGGAGTGGATTAGGCAGGCTGTCTCTCACGAGCAGGTCCGGATCCAGATAGGCTTTATCCTCAGACCATTTCTGTTCCGGCCACCAACCGCCTCCTTCTTCGCCAGCCTTTCGCCGGAGGAGTGTCACCCCCTGCAGATCGCGGGGAAGATCCCCCAACCGGTAGTACTGCCTCCCCAAATAGCTGCTTCCATACAGCTTGATGTTCTTATCGGGCACGTCGATTTTCACATACCCGAATATGTTGCGCGGATCGTGCTGGGGGACCGCCACCTTGATCTCCTCGCCGTCCGGCAGCTGCAAAGCGGCCCAGTCTCGCGAGGGCATCTCCGCTCCCTCCTCATAGCGCGCAAAGTACCGCCAGTTCTTGCCGCCGTCTCCCGAAACATAATCCAGGTAGTTCCGATCACCATCGCCACCCACGCTCACCCGGACCAGGATCCATCCGCCTTTGAGCCGGTTGACCTCGGGAAACATGTACTGACCCCATCGGCCTTCTTTCTTGAAATTGGGACCCAGGTGGCCAAGCCGGGCGATATTGCCCGCCTTGTCGGCGGTTTTTCCTTCCGGCGCGAACATCACCACCCGCGGTTCCCCGACCAGAACCTTCACTCCTGCATCCGGCGCATCCTTGGCCGTCACCGCACCGGGTAGGTACCGCTTCCTGATCAGTTGGTAAACCCGGTCGAGCGCTTGTCGGCGGCGACTCAAGGGGATCTTCCCGTCCAAACCTTCAATCCCCTGTTCTCTTCCCCACTCGAGCAGGATGTCTTCGGTTCCGGGCCGGTTCCCTCCGGTGTTGGTCGGCCGGCAATCCATGAAATCTTCGACGCTTTCGCAATAACCGTCGAACGAGCGGTCATAAGCTTCGATCTCGGCCTGAGAATCAGTGGCCACCGTCCCTCCCAGGAGCGCCGCGCCGAGCGCAACCAGTGCCATCGGGCAAAGGATCGACAGTTTCCTGCTTTGCGCCACAACCTGATCAGACAAGTGCACTTCACACCTCCCGTTCCCGAAAGAAAAGGCGCTTTTTACTTGAGCCGGTTGCCGGCGGATTTCCGGAAACCGTCTCCAACCGTTGAAAGAAAAAGGATGCTTCACTTTTTCGAAACAACGAATTCCTGGGCGATCACCGCCTGACGGGGCTGTCCCCACGGATCAGGGACATCCCACTTGGTGTAGACATAGACAAACCGGTCCGGACCGGTGGCGAGAAAGCAACCGTTGCAGCAGGAGTTCTGGTTTCTCTCGTGCTTCCAGGCCCTGACAAGGGTCACGTCGTTGCCCCAGAGGTCGCCCCTACCGTCGGCGCAGAAGGTCAGAAAGACTCCTGGCCGCTGGTAGGAAAACACCGCGACTCCGTTCTGCAACATGATCCCCAGCGGGTTGACACCCGGCACGCGGATGGCTTTCGGAGCCGACCAAGTCTTACCCTGGTCGCTCGACTTGCGGATGATCAAGGGGCCGCCGCCGGACCAGTATATTCCCGGATGCCGGAAAGTCGCCACCCAGTTGCCGTCGGGGAATTCCAGGATGTGGGCACGAACCGTGGATACAGGGCTGAACGGCCACAACCGGCTGGCAGGGATTTCCCCCTCGACTTTCCAGGTGCGCCCCCGATCATAGCTGCGCACAATCGGATGGGCTCGCTCTTGACGTGTGCCATCCGGGCGGATTTCCGAGAGCACCGGAAGGCCTTTGAAGACCGTACTCAACAGCGACCCGTCTCTCATGACGTGATTCTCGGCAAGCCAGTGCATCGTCAACGGCATGGGCAGTTGGTCGTGATCTTTGACCAGCACGTCAGGATCCCAGAAGGCCTGTTCCTCGGTCCACTTCTCCTCTCCGGGCTTGCGCGTAAGCAGGGGAACGCTTTGCATTTCTCGAGGCAGATCCCCCAACCGGTAGTAACCGCCGTAGGTCTTGAGGTTCCGACCCCCGATTTCTATCCTCTTGCTCAACCAGGGTTCCGGACACCGCAGTTCCTCTCCGTCGGGCAACCGGAGCGCGATTTCGCATGCGGGCCTTTCCGACGGGCTCTTGCTTCTCTCATCGTAGGATGCGAAATTCCGCCAATTCTTGCCCCCATCCTCGGAGAGGAAGTACAGGTAGTCGCGCGGGTAACCATCCCCTCCCAAAGACACGCGAACGAGGAGTTGACCGTTTCTGAGTTTGTAGATGCTGGGAAACATGTACTGGCCCCAGCGGCCCTCCTTGGGAATGGTCGGCGCCACGTGGCTGAGCCTGGCCCTGTTCCCATTCTGGTCGCTGGTTCTTCCCTCCGGAGCAAACATCACGATGTTCGGCTCGCCGACCACCACCTTCACGCCGGCGTCCGGGGCATCCTTGGGGAGCACAACGTCCGGCAGACATTTCTTAATTATCAGTTTGTAGACCGAATCCAACCCCTGGCGGCGTTGTTCGGGAATGATCTCTCGCTGCAGACCGGGGATTCCCTGTTCCTTACCCCACTGCAGGAGAGCGGTTTCAGCTTTCGCGTTGCCGTAGTATGGCCGGCTGTCGAGAAAATCCTCAATGCTGTTACAGAACCAGTAGTCCGAATAATCCGCGCCCAAGGCGCCGCTGGAGAAGAAAATGAACCCGAGCGCCACCCACGCCTTCACACGTAAAACCGTCGCCTGGTGGCGGAGCAGTGCGACCCTATCGAAAATTGACATCTTTTGCCTCCATTGAAAATGCGCCAACGGCGTCCGAAACCAGCAGTCGATTCGCGCGCTGAGGGCTACGTTTCGGTTTCGCGCGCCGACTCCTCATCTGCCTCCCGGGTGTCCGCGGTTAGAATGAAGGTGTGTCGGCGCATGCGGTTGACTTTCGCTTCGACTTGTCCAGAATCCGCGTAACCTGTTTTTGTCATGAGACAAGAAAGACCAAGTGCCAGCATGAAGGTAGCGATGCCGACACTGGAAGGTTGGTTCTGCTGTATTGTGTTCTTCCTGAGAGCCCCAGAGTGACGATTCTTTCGCGCGATCCCGCAGGAGGAGCGATGGAAGCAGGTGAGTGCTTCACACTGTCCGGGAAAGCCGGCATCTAAATTACTATGTTAAGTCTTGTCCCGATACTTTGGGTGGCGCACACATGGCGCAGTTTGTCATGTGTGCGTACGGTACGCATACATTGCGAAAAGCACGATGTATGCGCCACCCGAAGAGACTTAACAAAGTAATACTAGGTCTGGACCTTTCAAATGACACGAGTAGGAGGCCTGTGTGCGGGTCTCGAGGCTGCCAAGCACCAGCGAGCAGGTTCCCGGCCGCACTGCGAGCGGCACTACTAACGCTCGTAGTACCGCACGCAGTGCGGTCGGCCGGCACAGCGCCACGCGGCAATCCCGGGTCATCCAGCTTGCGGGTCGCAGGCTGGTGCGACAACGAAAATATGTTCAATGTCCAGGGCCTTACTGCGTGCGGCACTACGAGCGCCTGAACGTTGCGCGCAGGTCCCCGTGGGAAAATGTACAAACTCCCTCATCGACGCCCGTCTTTCTTGGACACGACGAATTCCTGTGCGATCACCGCCAGCCGGGGCTGTCCCCACGGGTCGGGCCTGTCATAGCGAGAGTAGGCATAGATGAAGCGGTCCGGCCCGGTGGGAACAAAGTTCCCGTTGTTGTCCGTGTTCTCTCCTTCCATTCCTTTGGTGGGCCGGTCCACGGTCACGTCGTTTCCCCACCGTTCTCCCTTTCCGTCCGCGCTAAACATCAGGAACGCGCCGGGTCTCCCGTAGGCTCGCACCGCGATCCCATTCTCGAGCATCAACCCATTCAGAGTCCCGCCACTGCACGGCCGGATGGGCATGGGCTCCGACCACGTCTTCCCTTCGTCGGTAGAGCGTCGCATGATCACCGGCCCACCTCCGGACCAGTAGATACCTGTCGTCCGGTACAGGGCGATCCAGGCGCCCCCTGAGAACCGGGGTTCCAGGTGCCCGCGTACGCTGTCGAAGAACGTCTGGTAAGTGAACCGTGGCACGCCGCCGGTGTATTTCCAGGTGCGTCCCTGGTCAAAGCTGCGCAGAATGTAGTTCTCCGTGCTCGAATCCATCGTGCCGTCGGGCCGAAGATCGGACACCGGGCGTACGGAATCGGAGGCATCCGGAGCAATCACCAGGGAACCGTCTTTGAGCTGCATCAACCCGGAGGGGACGAGCCCCGCCATACGCCGGACCAGGCGAGTCCTCTCGCCCTCCTTGATGCCAACCACCTGGCTTAGCAGCAGCGTGTCCGGGTCCCAGAAAGCCTTCCCTTCCGTCCACTTCTCTTCCCCCGGTTTGCGAGTTAACATCGGAATCTCTTGTTTGTCTCGAGGCAGATCGCCGAGCCGGTAGTAATTGCCGGAGTAAGGCTTGACTTGAGGATCCCCCAGGTCGAAATCCATGAATCTTCTCTGGTAGCGGATCTCTTCCCCGTCCGCCAGCCGGAAAGCGATGTCGGTTCGCGGCCGATCGTCAAATCCCGTGTTAAAGACCATGTCCATGCTTTCGGTTTGATGGAAGGACGCAAAATGGAGCCAATGTTGGCCACCATCCTCGGATAGATAGTCGAGGGTGTAATGAGGCCCGGCAGATCGGAACCGGCCCGGGCTGGCACCCTCCCCACCCACATAGACCCGAGCCAACAAACGTCCGTCTCGAAGGCGGTGAATCGACGGAAACATGTGGTGGCCCCAGCGCTCGTAACCGATCCCGGAGATGCTTTCGATCCGGTCGTTCACCTTTCCTTCCGGGGCGAACATCACCACGTGCGGTTCACCGGGCGTCACCTTCACCCCCACGTCCGGCGCCTTGTCAGGCAACACGACCGTGCTCATGGTCTTTTCCGCCATCGTTTCGTAGACCGACTTCAGAGCCGCTTCACGCCGATTCTCGGGGATCACGCCTGCCAAACCGGTGACTCCCTTTTCCCTCCCCCACTGCAACACCTTTTCCTCCACCCCACGCAGGCGAGTCGTGGCCGCCACCGGGTCGACCGTTGTGGCAGGACTCACGTTGGGGCGACTGGCCAAGAAGTCCACCAAAGTACGACAAAGATCGAGGGGTGAATCCGCGGCGGCACGCGGCAAGACTCCCAGCAGCGCGACCGTCAGAGCCAATAAGACGACTTGTTTTCGGTACAGAGTTGACCGCAGACGTGCCATGGCAGATGCGCTCCTCATGTAGATAGGACAATTTGTGACGTGGAACGGTGCGGCCGGTTCTCTGACAACAAGCCAAGCTTCTTCAGCACACTCTCAAACGGTACTGACTCCATTCTAATCAAATCGGAGCCGGGCGACGAGATGCCGTCGCGAGACTGAAATGCGGGGCAGCACTTGGGTAAGCTCCGCTCCGAGCACTCGACAGCTCCGCCACGCTTACCCACTCCATCGGGAGTCAAAGCCTCACAATGAAATCGTCCCGCCTGTGGCGTGAGAGCCCGACGAAGATGGTGCGATAGTTACTTCAATCTGACATGAATCTCGAATTCCTTCGCCACCAGCGTCTCGGTCTTATTTGTCCCCGCGCTTTTCGTCAACTGCAACCGCAGCTCGTTGTCGCCTGACCGAACCGCCTCGGGAGGAACC
>VFZK01000211.1 GCA_016871215.1 Acidimicrobiia bacterium
TTGACTGATGCACATCCAGACCAACATACTTGTGTCCCATAGGGCGTTTCCTCCTTTGTGGGTTCAGAGTCTTCAAGCAACTCCAAACTATCACAGAGAAGGGGCGCCCTTTCATATTGCGTCAGACGTCCGAAGGCGTGCGGTGAACACCAGTCAGAGAACCATCCGAGCGATGTTGAATCGAAGAACCCTCCTATCCATTCTGTTCACCTGCCTGGCGTTAGCCCTGCCTGCCTCTGTGTCAGTCAGCGATACCAATGGTTCGAAAAAAGCCAACAGGAAGTGGATTGACGGAAAGAACCCAGACCACCCGGAAGCGCCCCGGGGCGAGCGCCAGGAGAAAGATGCTCTGACTCGCCAGGTCAGTGCCAAGCTTCCGCAATTCCCCCGCGCTGCGGTCAAACGCAAGAACTACGTCGACGACTTCATTTTCGGAAAGATCGAGCAAGACAAGATTCCACACGCTGGACTGGCTACGGACGCCGAGTTTGTCAGACGAGTCCATTTGGATCTGACAGGGCGGATCCCCGAAGGCCAGGTCGTTCGGAAGTTCCTTGACGACTCCGACCCACAGAAGCGCGACAAATTGATTGATTTGTTGGTGCAACCCGAACGTTTTCAGTTCCAGGAGAACGATCCATTCGTGGACCGCTGGGCCTACTGGTTCTGCGATCTTTTCGGCAGCAACGGCGCGGAACTGGGCACGGCAGGCCGCAATATCTTCTACGATTACATTCGGGCAGTCCTGCGGCTTGGCATGCCTTACGACCAGTTTGTGGAGGAGATGCTCACCGCGAAGGCGCTGACGAACTGGTACTCAGGTCCGGCGAACCTGCTGGCACGGTTTCACGTGGATGATGCCACGGGCAATCAAGTCCACCACGAGGACAGCCTTGACGAAATTGCAGTGGCGACGAGCCGAATTTTTCTGGGAGTCAATCTCGAGTGCATCTCTTGCCACGATGGACCGCACCACCTTGAGAAAGTCAACCTGTGGCTGTCTGGCACCAAGCGAGAACAGTTGTGGCGGCAGGCTGCGTTTTTCGGCAAGCTCAACATTTACCGGCCGCCTCCACGCCGCCAGGAATTCACGTTGGTCGAGACAGGTCAGGGGTATGACGCCGAAGCGTACCCTGTGCCAGCGCGAACAGGCTATAGCGTGGAGGCCGACAGTGTCGTCCGCATGCCCCGGTGGAAAGCGGAGGTCTATCCTGCGTTTCTGCTGACCGATGAAAAGCCAGGCGCTGGAGAAGAACCCCGCAGGGCGTTTGCCCGGATGCTGATCGGCCACCCTCAATTCTCGAAAGCGATCGTCAATCGAATCTGGGCCGAGCTGATGGGAGTTGGCATCGTCGACCCCCCCCAGCGATTTCGATCTGGCACGCCAAGATCCGAAGAACCCGCCTCCCGCTCCCTGGAGTGTTCAGCCAACTCACCCGGAACTGCTGGAGGCATTAGCGCAAGACTTTCGCAAACACAACCACGACCTGCGCTACGTCATCAGGCTCATCGCTCAATCGAGCGCTTATCAACTGTCGACGCGTTTCGACGGAGAATGGAAAGAATCGTACGCCCGCTACTTTGCCCGCCGCTTTGCGCGCCGGTTAACGGCCGAAGAGCTCTTCGATGCCGTGTCTCAAGCTACGGGCGTGTTCCCCGAAATCCCGGTGGCCGGAACGGGGACCAAGGTGAAGTATGTGATGCAGACCCGGTCGCCTGAGGACCTGAGAGGCGGCGAGCTTAACGAGATCTGGCGTTTCCTCGGGAGTTTCGGCCAGGATAACCGGTCTCGCACCATCAAGACTGCCAAGGGCAACATGGTCCAGTCGTCGCTGCTGTTGAACAGCCGTGTGATCAAGGAGCGAGTCAAGGCGAAACCCGGAAGCTTCATCCGGAAGCTGCTCGATCAAGAGCCGGCATTGAGCAACGAGAAACTGACTGAAGAGCTGTTTCTCTCGACGCTTTCGAGACTGCCCACGGCCGAGGAACGCGACCTGGCTGTTGCGCAGATCCGCGACTACCGGACGCAGGGAGTTGAAGATTTGATCTGGGTATTGTTGAACAAGTTGGACTTTCTGTTTAACTATTGAGAGAGAACGCCCGGTTCTAAAGGGGATGCTATGCGCCGAGCCGAATTGTCCTTGATTCCGAAATTGAGCCGCCGCCAGTTCTTTCGCGTGGGGGCGACCACCTTCGCTGGCTATTCGTTGTTGCCCATGGCCAATCCGCTGCAGATCCGTGCGGAGAAGAAGGTTCAGCCGCGCGGTTCTGCAGACTTCTGCATCTTCCTCTTTCTCATGGGTGGGCCTCCCCAGCTCGATACCTTCGACATCAAGGAAGGGAAGTGGACTCCGCCTGATTTCGATATTCGGACCATCACTCCCGAAATCAAAATGCCGGTGGCGCTCTTTCCCAAGTTGTCGCAGGCCGACCGGTTGAAGCACCTTCTGTTGGCGCGCTCTGTGGAAGCTTGGGAAAGCGTGCACGAACGCGGCCAGTATTACATCCAGGCGGGCAGGGCGTTCAGCAGCGCCCGGGCCAAAGAAATTCCGTCCGTTGGCTCGTTGGTCGCCTATGAGTTTGAGTCGCGACGCAAGGCCTCCGACTTCATGCCTCCCTTTGTGGCGATGAACTTTTCGCCTGGCGGAGCTGGGTTGGCCGGCGCGGGAATGCTGCCAGCGACGTTTGCCCCTTTGCCGATCGCAGTGCAGAAGGACGCCGACTTCTCCTTTGTCGTTCCCGAAGAAGAGCGAAGCCGGTTCGCGCAACGTTGGGAATTCCTGCAGAAGATGGATCGGGAATTACGATCGGGGAAGGACCGCTTGGGGAGGCCTTTGTTGGACTATAACGACTTCTACCTTGGGGCCTACGAGATGATGAAACGGCCTGAGGTGGGAAAGATCCTGAAGTTCAGCGATGAAGAGCACCAGCGATATGGGGCGACGAGCTTCGGGGACGCTTGCATCCTGGCCCGCAATCTCGTTAACGCAAACGCCGGCGCGCGCTTCATCGCCATCGGCCAGGATGGCTGGGACCTGCATTCCAGTGTCTACGACAAGTCGAAAACGGTGAATCACTACACGCTTTGCCGTGACCTCGACTTTGCCCTGGGTGGATTGCTCGACGATCTCTCCAAGATGCCCGGCTCGCAAGGTCGAACGCTGCTCGACAGGACCTTCATCGTTGCCATGGGTGAGTTTGGACGGACGCCGGGAGACATCAATCCCAACAAAGGACGGGATCACTACCGATACGCCTCGACGAGTGTTTTTGCAGGCGGCGGCGTGCGAGGAGGCCGGGCTCTGGGAGCCACTGACGATATCGGCGGCAAAGTGGTGAAGAGCGGCTGGGGCGAGAAACGATCCATCTACACTGAGGACGTCGTTGCGACGATTTTCTCGGTGCTTGGAATTGACCATTCCAAGAAGATCACGAACACCCCTTCAGGCCGTGAGTTCGAGTATGTGGAGACGACTTCCGGAACAGATTTCGTTTCTCCCACCGAGATTGCAGAGCTCTTTGGCTGAAACTTGCGGCTGGGCTGAAGCCGGATAGATGCATACCGGCAAAATAGCCAGCAGACGAACTCACTTAGGCGGCAGCGTGCGGATGTTTTTAGTCGGGAGCTGCTAAAGACACCCACTGCTTCGCGATTCAAGACGTACTTCTCACCGCCACTCAGAAAATCTAGATCTCGTCATACAGCAGCACCTGCCTTAGAACATGTCCGCTTCAAAGTCCCCTTTTATTTGTCAAAAACAAGGGGATTCCACAATCAAGTTGTTTTGGCTGGAAGGGAAGGTTCAAAGCCGCAGCGTCTAGGAATGCAAATAGCATCCCATCGGCGCTTGGCTGTCACTCTGGCGGCGCTTGCTTTTGGTGGTGACTAGGGCAGGAGCGTCGCGATCCGTGCTTTTTTTGGAGCCGGCACAGCCCTGCACGGATCGCCTTGTTTGGCGTGTTGGCCAAGAACTTCAGTTCACGACACCTGGCTTTCTTCTTTCTGCCCTGCGACGCGGCTATCGATTTCCGTTACCTCGGAGGGGAAGATGGGTCATTGTCTTTTTGGCATGGCGCATTCGTAGCGTCTCTCCTCGGCGTCTGCGAGTTCGACAATGGGGACGGCGCGCTCAACGCTTCGGGCGATTCGATCTGCAGGACGACCAGCGTCTCGGCGTTCGACTGCCGAACGTACTCCCCGAACGCAATGCCTTGGCCGAAATCGGCGGCCCGCATCCCGGCTAGCCGTCGATTGCCGTTTCCCAGTGACACTATCCCAAGCCGATCTCGCGCAAGTAGGCGCGGGTTCGCTTGGCGATGGGCAGAGGCTTGTCGAGAGGAGCAGGGTACATATCCTGTTCCACAATGGCAAAGCCACGGTAGTCGATTTCTCGTAAGACTTCTGTGAACGCGGGGAAATCGACTGCTCCTTCAGAGGGCTCGCAAAACATGCCCATGCCAACAGCTTTGGCGAATGGAATCTTTTCGGCTTCCACCTTCTGCTGCCAATGCCGGTAGACGCTTTTGATGTGCAGATAGCGAACCCGCGCATGATGCCGCCGCATGAACTTGACCGGATCGCCTCTCCGGTAGGCGTGATGTCCGGTGTCCAGACAGATGGCAATTTTCGCTGGGTCGGTGTCACTGAGGAACGCCTCAATCTGGTCGTCGTACTCGACGTGCGTATCGGCATGTGGGTGGAACACCACCGTCAGCCCAAAGCGCTGCACAATATCGGCGACTTTGTGCGTCGCGTCAATGAGCCGTTTCCAGCCATCACGATCCAGGCGTGCTGGAGCGATCGGCTGTCCGGTGAAGAGGTCCGTGTGCGTATCGTCGATGAGGATGAGGTGCTTGGAACCTAACTCGGCCAGCAAGGCGCCCGTGCTCAGCACCTCCTTTTCGATTTCCGGCCAGAGCGCTGGAACCTCCAGAGCTCTCATGACGAACGTGCTTGAGACTCCCAGCTTACGCTTTTCCAGCTCCGAGCGAAGCTGGTTCAACTCCGTCGGCAAGTAGCCGAAGGGCCCCAGCTCTGTCCACTGGTAGCCTGCCTCGACGATCTCGTCCAGAAAACGATTCCAAGGCATCTGTTTCGGATCGTTGGGAAACCAGACTCCCCACGAGTCCGGAGCGCTGCCGATTTTGATTTCCATGGCTGGATGACTCCTCTTCAGTCAGTAGTGGAAACGCTGCAGTTTGCTCCGGTTGCGATCGTAGTCAGCGCGGAGCTTCTGGGTTACCGGATCGTTGCTAACCTCGGCGACCGCGACGTCCCACCAGACTTCCGAGCCCGGCAGGAACCGATACTTTTCGGTTTCGACGACGATCACGCACGTGCGGCTCTCGCGGCGAGCTTCCTGCAAAGCCTTTCGAAGGCCTTCGGGCGTGTTCACGTTCCACGTGCGTGCCCCCATGCTGGCGGCGTTCTGGGCGAAATCGATTTTCAGATACTCACCTTCCAGACGGTTAGCCGCTTTATCGCGGCTGCGAAACTCGTTGCCGAAACTGTGCCCGGCCCGGTCGAGCTGTAGTCCACGAATACACTGATAACCGTGGTTCTCAGAGATCACGATGGTAATCTTCAACCCTTCCTGAACGGCGGTGACAATTTCGGTCGGATTCATCAGATAGGTTCCATCGCCAATGAAAACGAACACCTCACCATCAGGCTGGGACATCCGCGCTCCTATGCCGGCAGGGATTTCATAAGCCATGCAGGAATACCCGAATTCAAGCTGGCAGGCTCGCCCATTGGTGGCGTCCCAAATCTTCATGAGGTCACCGGGCGGACTTCCTGCTGCGGCGACGATGATGTCTCCTGATTTCGCTTCCTCGTTGAGGACTCCGATCAATTGCCCCTGGCTCATCGCTTCGCCTGGAACTTGCTTGAACACCTCTTCGGCCAGCCGCTTGTCCCAAGCCTGCCTGAGGCTGATGGCCTCCTGAACGTAGCTCGCATTCGGCTTCAGTCCAGCCGACTTCGCCGCTTCTGCCAGCGAACGCAACGCTTCTCTGGCATCTGCAACCAGAGGCAGAGCCCCTTGCTTGAAGGCATCGTGTCCGGTGACGTTGAGGTTCAGGAAGCGCACGTCTGGATTGTTGAAGGCAGACTGCGATCCAGTGGCGAAATCGGTCAAGCGAGTTCCCACACAAATGATGAGGTCGGCCTGGCTGGCGATCTTGCCGGCGCAGGGTGCGCCGGTGACGGCAAAGCCGCCCATATAGAGCGGCGATGGGTTCCGAAGAGCGCCCCTTCCACCGAACGTTTCGCCAACGGGGATGCCCAATGCGTCGGAGAAAGCCTGTAGTTCCTCCCACGCCTGGCTGTAGTGCACGCCGCCACCCGCAACGATCATGGGGCGCTTCGCCACCCGTAACAGCTCGACAGCTTCCTTGATTCGCTGCGGGTCAGGTAACCGGCGTTCGATGCGCCACATACGCTTTTCGAACAAGTTGGCTGGAAAATCGTAGGCGTGCTGTTGCACATCCTGCGGCAGCGCCAAGGTAACGGCTCCGGTGTCAGCCGGATCGGTGAGCACGCGCATGGCTTCTGGAAGCGCCGTCAGCAGCTGCTCGGGCCGGGAAATACGGTCGAAAAAGCGGCTTACAGGACGGAAGCAGTCGTTCACGCTGACATCGGCCGAAATCGGGTGCTCCAGTTGCTGCAGCACTGGGCCTTGGTATCGCGTGGCATAGTAATCCGAGGGCAGCAGCAGAACAGGCAGCCGGTTGATGGTTGCCGTAGCGGCGCCGGTGATCATATTCGTAGAGCCAGGACCGATCGAGGCAGAGCAAGCGAGCGTCGCCGTTCGCTGGGTGGCCTTGGCATAACCGATCGCCGTGTGGACCATCGCTTGTTCATTGCAAGGCTGGAAGTAGGTCAGTTCTTGTCCGTACTCCGTCAGCGCCTGTCCCATGCCGGCGACATTGCCGTGTCCGAAGATTCCAAACATTCCCGGAATCAGCCGGCGAGTTCGGCCATCGCGCTCGCTGAACTGCATTTGGAGATACTTGACGATGGCCTGCGCGACAGTCAGGCGAATGCGTTCTGTGGAGAGTGTTCTTGCCATACGGGATGTTCTCCTTCACTTCGCGACTCTGAAGATTGGGATCCAACTCGGGCGCCGCATCCGGCTCAAGCATCGACCCCGTGGAAGACAACGGTTTTCAGCTCGGTCATCTCTTCAACTGCGTAACGAGGGCCTTCCTTGCCGATGCCGCTCTGCTTGAATCCTCCGTAGGGCATCAAGTCGGCTCGCCACAATGGAGTCCAGTTGATCATGACGTTGCCACTCTGAACGCGGCGCGCGAACTTCAAAGCGGAGTCGAGGTCGCGCGTGAAGATGCCCGCCCCGAGTCCGTAGCGGCTATCGTTTGCGACCTGGATGGCGTCGTCGATGCTGTCGACGGCGGTTACTGCAACGGCTGGACCAAACAGCTCATCGCAGGAAATCCTCATGCCAGGCTTCACGTCAGCGACCACGGTGGGTGCGAAAATCGCCCCCTGGCGCTCGCCGCCGGTGACGACGCGCGCACCCTGTGCAACTGCCTCAGCAATCCAGCTCCCAACGCGCTCTGCGTCCGCTTCCGAGATCATCGCGCTGAGCCGCGTGTCTTCCGCCAGCGGGTCGCCGACTTTGATAGACTCGACCGGTTTTTTGACTGCCTCAAGAAAGTCCCCATACACTCGCCGGTGCACGAGAACCCGCTGCGTGGAAATGCAAACCTGCCCGGCGTTCACGAATCCGCCAACGGCAGTGGCGGCGGCCACTGCACTCAGGTCGGCGTCGGGTAGAACCACGAGAGGACTGTTTGATCCCAATTCCAGAGACAGCTTCTTGACGCCTGCCACCTGCGTGATCATTTCCCCAACGGTGGTGCTTCCCGTAAAACTGATCTTTCGCACCCTTGAGTCGGCGCAAAGCAGCTTGCCCAGTTTCGCACCCGATCCGGTGATGCATTGCAAGGCGCTCTCGGGCAGTCCGGCCTCCAGAAAAATCTGCGTCAGCTTAAGAGCGACCAAAGGGGTCTGCCGTGCCGGCTTCAGGATGACGGCGTTTCCCGCAGCCAGCGCCGGCCCGATCTTGTGGACGACCAACAGCAAGGGATAGTTGAAAGGAGTAATCGCCACCACAACGCCGCACGGTACCCGGAGCGTGAAGCCCAACTTGCCTTTTGTGGCCACCTGCGCATCGAGCGGCAGAGTCTCGCCGCGCAACTGCGAACCTTCGAAAGCGCATAGCCTCAGCAAATCGGGCATCCGCCCTGCCTCACCGCGCGACTCGCTCAGAGGCTTGCCTTCTTCGAGGCTGATGGTTTTGGCAAGATCCTCGACTCGCGCTGCCACCAGGTCTGCGGCCCGGTTCAGAATCTGCGACCGCTCATGGCCCGTCAGCTGAGCCATTCTGTTTGCAGCCTGTTCGGCGGCCGCCAAGGCTTGTTGCACCTGATCCGGAGTCGCTTCTGGAACCGTGTCGACGGTTTCTCGAAAGTAAGGAGAGATGACCGGCGCCATTACGGGCGAGTCTACCCAAGCTCCACCAACGTACATTTTCATGACAGAAGCGCTCCTAGCTGCTTTTATGTGAGGACTGGGTGCGCCACCGCAAACACAGGTCTGGCAGGCGTAGACCCAGCAGGCTGCAATCGCGGCGTCACCTGAGCCATGAGGCAGGAATTGAAAGGGCGACCTGCTTCGATAAGTTTCTTTATGTACAACATCGGTTTCGAAACTGTCAACATCAAAGTCTAGGTTTCGAGGTCGAGCCCGTGGGCCCGTGCGGGCTAAAGCTGTGGCCGGCTAGATTCGGTGGGTTCCTTTGACGAAGACGGAGGAAGTCAGTCCAAGGCGCGGAAGTGCTCTGGTTCCCACCGGCGCGATGCAGGCGCGGTGCACCACGGGGTTGACGTGTGCGGTTAGGCGCTTAGGGGCAACACTTGCAAAAAATGTTTTCGATCCTGCCGAATGGAAACTCAAAGAGGTAGGGTGCGTCGCGTTTTTCGACGCACCGCCTCCGCGGTTGGTGCTAGCCTGGATTTCCACGGGAAACGATTCAGCTAAGCTCTGGGCAGATTAGTCGGACCATTGTAGGTGGTCAGACGTAATGATAAACCGTTCCACCAGGGAATGGATAGTGGCTGATCGATCAGACCTGACGCTAGGATGATCGGCAGGTGCGCGCGCCGGTGAAAGCTGACTTGCACCTCCCGCTCGGTTACGGTCACGTCGGCGGGCATATCGATGAGGTCACGAA
>VFZK01000212.1 GCA_016871215.1 Acidimicrobiia bacterium
GAAGCTGGAAAACCTCAGCAAGATGCTCGCGCTTCGTGTCCTTCGCGCTAACCGCGGATGGGAACATTACTGGCACAACCTACACGAGAAAGCAGCGTGAACTGACTCGCACCTTTAATTGCACCCCGCGCGCGTCGGCTGGGTTTGCCGCTGGGCAGCGGCAACGCGGAGGCCACCTGCAAGAGCCTGTTCGAAGTGCGTATGAAGCGCTGCGGCGCACGGTGGAAGGAGGCAACGGGACAGCACATTGTGCAGCTGCGAGCCCTTGCCTTAAGTGACCGCTGGGGACCCGCCATCGAGTTGACACTTCGCCCGCTCCGTAAGGCTGTCCGTGCGTCGTGAGGCTAATGTCCAGTATGAGATCCACACTCGCTCAAGCTTTGTTCTGCGATCTTTGAAGCTCGGGGCGGCTGGTCGCTGGACGTTGGGTCAACAGAATGCCAGCAAGCACTACACCTCCGCCCGCAAGAAAATTCAGTGTGAGCTTCTCCGACAGAATCAAGACAGAAGAGATCGTTGTGACCACTGGCTGAAGATAGGCCAGAGCCGCCAGGCGTGATGCAGGCATGGAGCGAAGTGCGTAGTAAAAGATGAGAGGAGCCAGCACCGATGAGGGCACGGCCACATAGAAGAACGCCGCGAGCACCCCCCAAGAGAGATCGAGCCAAGGAAGGGCGGCCAGGACGGGCAATCCCAGTGGCAGAAAGACACAGGCTCCGGCCAGGTAGGTGAAGGCAGTGGCCGACACGGCGCCGTAGTGTGCAGCGACGTTCTTGCTCATGACGGTGTAGTAGGCGAATGTGACGGATCCAATCAGCGTGACGACGTCTCCGACCAGATAAGCTGTTTGCAGCTTGAGGTCTTTGTCGAAGTTCAGAATAAAGATACCGCAAATTGAAAGCGCCACGCCTGCGAGGTTTGTTGCCGTTAGCTTCTCCTGCCCTCGCCGCCAGGCGAAGAGCAACGTGAACAGAGGGCCGAACGTCACGATCAGAGCGGAGTGTCCAACGGTGGTGAACTTCAGGCCCGTAATGAACAGGATCTGGTTCAGCAGGAGCCCGACGAAGGCCAGTTTGAAAAACAACCCGTAGTCTGCTTTGCGGAGTTTCTTGAAGGCATAGCGGCTGGGGCTGTATCGCTGAATGAAGAACAGCAGTGCGGCTGCTACGATGACGCGCAGAGCAGTCACGCCGATGGGCGACATGACGCGCAGGCAAACCTTCAGGGCGATGAAATTCCCGCACCAGATGGCCACCATGCTGCCGAGCAGGAATTGCAACCTAAGCTGGGCTGCGCGCATCCTGGAGTTTCTCTTGAGCTCTCTCGATCGAATGGAGCAGCGCGGGTGCTATCCAGCTTCGTTCCTGGCTGTCTTCGAACAACACTTCGCCGTCTGCCATGCTGAAGACAACATCGGAAGCGCGGGCCGAAAACACCAGCGCATCTACGGGCGAAAACACCGGCAGATGGTGCGGTTGGGCGAGGTCGACCGCGATGATGTCTGCCTGCTTTCCGGGTTCAAGCGAACCGATGCGATTGGAAAATCCGAGAGCCTCTGCCCCGCCCAGAGTCGCCATCCGCAAGGCATCTTCGGCAGTCAATCCAGTGAGCTCGTCCTTCATCCAACAGGGGTTTCCCAAGGCCAGCCGCATTTCTTCAAAGAGGTCCATGGAATTGTTAGCGGCGACACTATCGGTGCCGAGTCCGGTGGGAATGTGATGCTCACGCATGGACCGCAAATCCATGAAGCCATGGCGCAACCGCACGTTGGACTTCGGACAGTGTGCAACGCTCACACCCTGCTGGCTGAGGATTTCATAGTCCGAGGACTTCAACCGGATGCAGTGCGCAAGCAGCGTTTCCTTGCCTAGAGCGCCAAGGTCATGCAGATAAGCGACGGGGCTGCTGCCGAGTGGAGTCCAATCGACGCCGCGCCGCCTGAGCGACTCCATCATGGGTCCTGAGCCCTGTTCGACCAGCTGAGTTTCTGCCTCCGACTCGGCGACGTGAATACAGACGGGATAGTTGCGGTCTCGGGCAAACGCGATGGTTTGCCGAAACAGGGGAGCACTGACGGTGTAAAGCGCATGCGGAGACACACCGAGTGTGACTCGCGTGCGCCGGTCCGCCAGCCTCGACAGACCGTGATCGAGATGCTTTGCCGGGAAGTGTGCGCCGTCAGGCCAGTTAGACAGCCTGGATTCGAGCCGCCTTATCTTATCCTTGAGCTTCTCAAGCGCCTCGTCCGCCTCGGCAGGCTTGGGGGAAAACACTTCCTGGTAGAGAACGCCCCTCAAACCCGTGGTTAGGATGGCGTCAAGGCTGGCCCCGATGTCCATCGGATCCGCTACCGTGGTGATACCTGCCCGAACTGCCTCGATCGCACCAAGCAGGGCCGAGGCGGCGATGTCGTCCTGAGTCAGGATCTCGTATTTCGCGCGAGTCAACGCGCGAAGCCACTGCCAGAAGTTCAGTCCCTCGAGGTAGCCGCGCAACACCGTCAGCTCCAAATGACTGTGCGTATTCACCAGGCCCGGGAGCAGAGCGGCACGGGGAAACTGTTTCAATTGATGACCTGGGTGATGTGTTGAGACCGTTTCCAGCGGGCCCACTTCCAGAATCCGCGAGTCCTCAATGGCAACGGCGCCATGGTCTAAGGGCGAGGAGCTGACTGGGATTACCCAGCGGCCGGAAAGAATCATGAGAGAGGAATCGTCTCTGCGAGGGGCTCGAAAAGATAGGTCGCCTTGCGGGTCGCTTCGTCAATGACGATTCGTGAGGCGACGAGCTTCCGTTCGAAAAGCGCCGTCATTCGTTCCCGAACGCCAGCTTGGATCCTGGCAGCAGCCTCCGGCTCAGTCGCCTTCAACTGCTGCATGTTCAGCGGGATCTCCAGCGAAGGCTGCCCGTTAAGAGGGGGAAGGGGAAGAGGAGTCATTTCCAGTCTGGCCTTCACGCGGTCGCTATTCAGATGCCACTCGGCCACGAGGCGATCGGTGGGCAATCCGCCATGCAGCCGGCTGCTTGTGACGCCGTAGAGATTGACCAGATAGGTGCGGCAGATGGCGCCTAGCAGTTCGAGGTTGATCCGGGCATTACGGACTTCCAACGGATCAAAAGTCCATTCCACGAGGTCGATTCCGCGCGACAGCGCTTCCTCCCGCTGTGCCCGCTTCAGCTGCTTGCCAATTCCATAGTTCTGGTATTCCGGGCGCACACCCATCATGTTGGAGTGCAAGAACACTTTGCCGTTTTGGTAACCCGGAAAGGCGTTGAGAAAGCCGAGGACATGTCCGTTTTCGTCGACAGCCCCAAACACTTGGCCACCGATCTTGGCGCAGACGACGAAGCTTCGCAGCGGCAGAATCTCGGCCTCCGAAAATCCCCAAGCCAGCCGTTGAATTTCGACGCATTGGCGCAGCTGATCGATGTCTCTTAGAAATTGTATCCGGTAGGGAGCGGGTTCAGGCATGTTGCAAGCGGGTCTTCCTCCGTCGTTGTTGAAAGCGCGCCACGGCGCGGTACGTTAGCACAACGGTTTTCCCATGGTCAACGCAGCGACTCTCAGCGCTCTCGCCGGCAGAGTCTCTCAGTCCAGATCGAGCCCTTGCTGAAGCGGGGGCTGCACCCCTTAAGTCACACCGCCCTTGGGCAGACTGATAAACCGGACAGTCACGGAAGGTGGGGACCCCGTCCCAGCGTTTATCCGCGTCCGACAAACGGCATCTTGGTAGCCATGATCGTGAGGAACTGAATATTGCTTTCCAGAGGCAGTTTGGCCATGTGCAAGACCGCGTCTGCAACGTGCTGAACATCCATCACGGGTTCCGCCTTGATGGAGCCATCTGCTTGCGGAACTCCTTTCACCATGCGCGCAGCCATTTCAGTCAGAGCATTGCCGATGTCGATCTGGCCACAGGCAATGTCGTATTTTCTGCCGTCGAGAGAAGTCGACTTGGTGAGGCCGGTGATAGCGTGCTTGGTTGCCGTATAGGCCACCGAGTCGGGGCGAGGAGCGTGGGCCGAAATGGAACCGTTGTTGATGATGCGACCGCCTTGCGGGTGCTGTTCCTTCATGATCCGGAACGCTTCCTGCGTGCAAAGGAAGGTACCCGTCAAGTTGATGTCGACCACCATCTTCCATTTCTCGAAAGACAGATCTTCGAATGGCACACCGTTCGCGCTGACGCCTGCGTTGTTGAAAAGAACGTCCACACGTCCGAATGCTTCTTTCGCTTTGGCAAACAATGCCTGCACTGAGGTGGGACTGCTTACATCAGTCGGGACCGCGAGCACCTGAGCACCGCGGCCAGTCTCAGCCATCGTCTGGGCGAGCGCCTCACTGCGCCTGCCGGCGAGCACCACCCGGTATCCATCGCGTATGAAGGTGAGCGCCACTGCCTTGCCGATACCTGAACCGGCGCCGGTGATAACTGCTGCTTTGTCGTGTGTGCTCATAGCGTCGTTTTCGTTGTTGACAGCATTCGGTCGCAGGCGAAGGCGCAATGTACTCGTCGGTTCCCCACGGACTCTGAGAAATCCAGCCACGCGACATCGCCAAGCTCTACTCTGAGTGGAACTGTTGCGGTTTGCCTTTTTCGCCGATTCTCACCGAGTAAGTGTGTCCATTCGATGAGACGGACACTTTGATGAATTGTCCCTGGCAGCCTTCGTCCCAGTTGGCGATCAGTCTCCTATCCGTATTCTCCGCTTCGCTGATCTGGACATTGCGATGCAGCTGATAGGCGGCTTTGAGGCTTGGCAGGCTTTTGAGAAGAGCGATGGACTGCAGGGAACCCGCCTTGCGCGCTCCGTTGCACATGATGCTGACCGTGGGCTGAACGGCTTTCACCAGGACAGGATTGTTGCTCGTGTCCGAGCCGTGGTGCGTCACCATGAATAGGTCCACGCGGCCCAGAAGATTGTCTGGACAAACCAGCTGGTGCTCGACGTTCCAGGTGAGGTCGCCCAGGTTCAGGAACTCAAAATCACCGTAAGAAATCAGCAGGCCTATGCTTTTGGCGTTGTCGGATCGGTCTTCTTCTTTCGCGGCAGCACCATCGCAGAATGGGTTGACGCCCGCCCCGGTACCGACAGGGGCCAGAACTGGCCGTCCATCCGAAACGACGCAGATCACCCTCAACGGGGTTTTGCCGGACTTCAGCGGAATAGTCTCTCCGGCTTTGAGAATCTGCCTCTTGCCCTCGGCCACCTTCATGTATTCGGGGTACAGTTTCTTATCGTAGTCCTGAGATTCCTGCATCAACGCGTGGTCGTAAAACTTGATTACCGGAATCAACGGGACTAGCTGGGTGATGGAACCGAAGTGATCGGTATGGAAATGAGTCGTTACATAGTGGTCGATTTGTTTGAGTCCGGCCAAGCGAGTCGCTGCATCGTGAATTCGTTTGGCGTCGCGCAAATCATCCCGTTTCCAGCCGCTATCGATGAGCAGCGACTCTCCTCGAGATGTCACAAGCAGTGTCGCAGCGCCCCCCTCGACATCTAGAAAGTAGATGTCAAGCCCCTTTGGCGCTGCATTGGCACCGGCGCAAATAGCACAAGTCCACAAAACGAGAAGAGCCCGTACCCGAGATCGGCGCGGAATGCTGCTTGTAGTTTCTCTTCGCATGGACGTCCCCTCCTGACGCGAACAAGACGCTTGGAAAGACGTTGGTTTCAAGGAAGATTTCGACTCATCCTGACCCGCGCGTGCAAGCAACCTGAAAGTTCCCGTTCGAAACTCGACTCTGCGATTCCTCCACACTGGTTCCGGCAGGCTGGCCGACGTTGCACGCCCCTCGAAAGACCTGCCTGTTTTGTCCGCGGCCCCGTTAGCCGGTTATGCGCGATGAAACGAGGATTTTGTTCTTGTGTCGGCGCGACACGCCAGCAGGTAGGGCGGGCTGTCCTCAGCCCGCCGCGAAGTGCCGATGCGTTGGGAAAACGGCGCGGTAAGGACACCGCACCCTACCTGTCGCAACCCGGATATCAAGGGCGAAGCCCTTGCCTAGTTGGTGACTTGTTCTAAAATCGCGAAATCGCCCGGGTTCCACGCCTGCGCAATGACGTAGTACTTGCCTCCCGATTTGTGCAAGACGGCGTTGTGGACGTGCACGAAGTTTGCCAAGCCGAGGTCCTCCTTCGGCATCAGCGTGGAGATTAGCTCGTCGCCCTCCAGAATATAGATGGGCGCACCTTTCTTTTTGTCGGGTCCATCCAGGCAACCGACGACGGCATAGCCGTCGAGGAACGCGATGTCGCAAGGCAGCGATCCCTTAGGCAATTCCAGGGTGGATCGGTAGTTGCCGTACCGCGTGTAACGGTCGATCTCTGCGTTTGGCCGGTCGGCGATGTCGAGTCTCTTTGTGCCCGGTGGAACAGTGATGCCATGCGCCGTTCCGAATTGGCCTACCCCCGTTCCTTTGCCGCCAAAGGCCAGATCGTTCCAGGTGATCTTGAACGGATTCGTGCTCATAATGCGAGCCGTCAAGACATAGTCCAGACTCGAGTAGCCAGTTGCCACGTAGAGCAGATCGTCGATCTTTTCCACATCGGTCGGAACGAAGTTGCCTTTTCCCCTGAAGTAGGTGTTGACCGTGGGCTGATCGAAATCGTCTTGGGAAGTTGGCGTATTGAGAGTGTGGACCAGCTTGCCGTCCAGTGTCGTCGTGAACACCTGGCTGGTGCTGTTTGCAGGAAAGGTCAAGTAGGGAGTGCCGTCGGCTGTGTACCAGACCAGTGAGTTGTGAAGGTTGGTTTTCTTGACTTCCTCAGTGGTCGCCAGCAGCCGGGTTTTCTTGAGGTCAGCACTGATCTGAATGATGCCGGCGCCAGGCAGGGCAAAATAGGTTTCGCCTTTGCCGGTCCTGCGGTCAATCGCGAAACCACCGTGCGCGTCCTTAACGACCTTCACGGCTTCAGGCGGCAAGTGTTCAGAGGCATAGAGGAGTCTGAATTTCATCTTTCCTTCGCCGGTGACCCCACTGCCAGAGCTAGCTCGTGCCGGGCTTGCAACCGCAGCGCGCATCGGCTTTATCGAGATCGGAAGGAACTTGTGATGATCGTGAGCGCTCGCAGACGCGGCGCTTAAGCCGAGCCCGAACACCACCAGGGGGCGAGTCAAACCAGTGCGGAATTGCATTGCCAACAATCCTCCGTTTGAAGTGAGACGATCTGTTTGGGACAGAACGAAGCTAAGCGTTTGGATCGAGCGGTATTCTATCAAACAGATTGGCGATACCTAAAGAAGATTAAGAGAAGGCAAAGGAGGATATGCCGAGAATCGTTTCTGCTAAGCCCCGTGTCGAGCCTGCTGATCTGCAGGCAAGAGCCAATTCACGGGCACGGCAGGCGATCGTGGCGATGTCAACTCGATGGGGCTGTCACCGCCAGGCAGGCTGGGAGAGTCCATCGGAACTGGCGCGTCAACTCAGAAGATCCGGCGTCTTCGCCAAACACCATTGGAGAAATCGCTCGGTGTACGAGGTTTGTGCGGGAGAGAAATGCCGCAGCGCCGCGGCAGCATAGGGTTTGAGCTGCTGTGCCCAGTAATGCAAGTAGCCCACTCTTCGAATCTCCTGAAGCGTGGTTGAGTAGTTTTCCAGAAGGGAGCTCGCCAGGAGTGTGCCAGTTTTTTCGGCTGCGGTGGTTGCACACTGGGACAACCAAGTCGCCTTGGCCGGGAGCTGCCTGACAACCGACAAAGCCATAAGCGACGAGAGTTCGAAAACCGAACATCCCTGCCGAGCTGCTTCTTCCTTCAGCGTGTGCCAGGAACGCGCCACCTCCTCGGTCGTGGGTAATTTCCCTGGAGATACTCTGCCGGCCTCGCGTTTCAGCGACTGCCACTCACGGCGGAGGGCTCCGACTTCGAAGGGCGGCGCGTTCAGGTTGTCTGCCAGGCGTCCTGAAGCTTTCTCGAGGCCGTCTAGCATCGCGTCAATCGTTGCGAAGTCGGCCCCTCGCTCTAACAAGCCTTTCTCAATCAGAGAACCCGAGATCTCCCGCACCAGGAGACGACTCGCACTGGAAAGATCCGAGAGAGCTGCCAATACCCACACTGGCGAGAAACGGAACAGAACAATGCCGGCCATCTCGATTCCGTTTCCCGCTGATCGCCGCAGCATAAAGTCGGGCGGTAGCTTGGGCTCGCCTTTGCCCGGACGCTGAACTTGGCCCACTTGCTCGATGAGGAACCGAAGCGTGATTTCTACCAAAGAACGATACAGCTTGGTCTTTCGGAAAGTGGCAGGCAGTACGACCTCGATCAGCTCACGGGCTAAGCCAGCTGTGAGAGCACCCGTGGAGCGCACGCTGCGCTCAGGAATGGACACCAAATACGTTAGGGGTTCGAGAAGACCCGCGTTGAGGAGCGTTCGATCTCTTGCAGTCGGACGCGATGCCTTGGCCATGCTCTGTCGGAACGGATTCTGTCGAAGATGAGCATCGGGGACGGTCGGGGTTGCGATGGTGCTGCAGGTTCGTTAGCTGCGATTCGACCGCGACCCCAGACGCTGCATCGAGTCTAACATGAGGGAGAGAAGTTTGCGGGTCAAGAGGAGGCTAAACTCGAACGACAGGAGAGCAACCGCCACGATGATGACTGAACTCCTAAGAAGCTGCATGGCCTTTCTCCAGATCCTAAACTCCAGCTGCTTGCCCCGAGAGCAAGCGGAAGGCCAAGCGGAAGGCCAAGCCTTTCAAGATGTGAAATGGTTTCTTTTGTGTTGGATGGGTGCATTGCGTCCATCCACAGCCGTGAAGGTTTGCCTGCGGCCTGTAATTCCTTCCGGTAGTGCTGCGAATGTTTTACTTGCCAAGGAAAATCTGTGTGAAGAAGACCATTCCATCAACACTAGTTGCGATTCCGACGCCGGTCTCGGTGAACTTCTCATTAAGAATGTTGCGCAGATGCTTGGGACTTTGGCGCCAACCTTCAATCGCTACTCGTGCGGAGTCGGGGGCGTTGTTCGTCGCGACATTCTCGCCCGCATAGGAACGCTCAGACAATTTGCTTGCGAGACGGTCTTTGAAGTCTCGCCCCAGAGAGTCCTTGTGCAAGAGGTAACCGCCTTCTGCCATGTTTGTGCTGTGGCTGCACGCCAGTGCACGAAGCCGGAGCGTGTCAATGATTTTGAGACACCTGCCGGGAGAATTTAGTGAGCAATCGATCACTCTGGCTCCTTATTAAGGTCGGGAGGGTTGATCCAGACTTTATCGAGCAGTTTGGGTGACTGCGG
>VFZK01000213.1 GCA_016871215.1 Acidimicrobiia bacterium
CCTCCAGCGTCGCGCTTACGGACTGCACGATCAAGAATATCTACGCCTCAAAGTCCTTACATGCATGCTCCCAAAACTCTAACATGCTCATTTTTACCCACTCGATTTCCTGAAGAGGCTTTTTTGTTTCTGCGTCAGAATGTGCTGGTGGGCGGTTGAGCGAGGTTGCACGGGAATGCAGAAGGACAAAATCTTTCTGGTCGGTTTCATGGGGTCGGGGAAATCGACGGTTGGGCCACTGGTGGCAGAAAGGCTAGGATGGGACTTCGTGGATCTCGACGAAGAGATCGAGCGGGAGCAAGGTAGGCCGATCCGCGAGATCTTTCATCTCTGGGGCGAACCTGTGTTTCGCAGCATCGAAACCAGCCGTTTACGCTCTCTTCGGAACCGTGCGGCTTGTGTGGTCGCTCTCGGGGGTGGCGCTTTCGTCCAGGAAGCCAATCGACCGATCATTTCTGAGTTGGGTATCTCGGTCTTTCTGGATTGCCGGCTGGAAGTTATTCAGGCGCGGTGTCCAAATGATGGTACCCGCCCCTTGTTCGAGAAACCCGAAGCCATCAAGGACCTTTATACGGCTCGCCACCCGGTCTATCGAAGAAGCGATTTCTCGATTGATGTTTCGGACATCAGTCCAACAGAGGCGGCCGACCTCATTCTGCAGCAGGTAGGCGCGCGAACATGAAAACAATCTCCTCAGGTTTGCGGTGTTCCGGAAGGTTGTGGCAGGCAATGATGAATGCCGGGTCACGGCGAGGTCGAATCGACTCCAGCAAGACTGTCCGAACTACGACTGAGCTTGGGGAGATAGCGGTGTGGATGGTTATTGGACTTCTAAGTGTCTCAAGCCTGCTAGGTCAAGGCAAGAAACAGAGTTCCTCCAACCCACTCTTGTATTCCGGAAACGAGAGTGGCACGTTTCGAATCTACTTCGGTGGCGTAGAAATCGGACAGGAAAAATTCCAGATCGTCGAATCGGGTTCAACCGTCAAAGCCTCCGCCGAGACTCGTCTGACGATCGAACGCGAGAATCAGAAGGTTTCCTTTCTCGTTCGGCCACTTTTGGAATTCAACCGGTTCTTCGAGCCGGCTAGCTATGAGATCGGCCAGGAATCCGGGCCGAACAAAACCCGAGCACGCGTCACTTTCAAAGCGGCCATGACCGATGCCGTTTACGAGAGTGGCAGAGAGACCGACACTCGCCACATCAGCCTCCAGAAGGATGTCTTAGTTCTGGACGACAATGTCTTCCATCAATACATTATTCTGACGAAGCGCTACGATTTCGCGAAAGGCGGTATCCAGGAGTTCTCAGCCTTCGTGCCCCAGCAATTCATTGCCGGGGGCGTCAGCGTCAGCGACAAAGGCCTGGAAGCAGTTCAAGTTTCGAGCCAGAACCTCAGGTTGCAACACCTCTTGGTGGATACCGGAGAGCTGCAGATCAGCCTCTGGCTTGACGACAAGCATGGCCTGCGAAAACTCGCAGTCCCAAAATCTGGTGTCGAAGTCGTTCGGGAGTGATCCTTGCCCAGAAAACCCGTCTGCTTCGGGTGTCTTGCGGCAGGCATTCTGCTGGCCATGACTGCTGGTGCGGCGGCACAGCGCGGAGCCTTGGCGGTAGATGGCCTGCGCGCCTTTTCACACGTCGAAAAACTCGTCGGCTTTGGACCGCGGCCTACCGGTTCCCCTGCCATCGCTAAAGCCCAAGCTTATATCATCGAGGCTCTGAAGAAGCTCAACCTCCAAGTCGAGGCGCAGGATTTTCTTGCCACCACCCCCAACGGCGCCATCAGTATGAAGAACATCGTGGGCAAGACACGCCCATCTCGCGATTCAGTCGTCATTCTGGCGTCTCACTACGATACAAAACTGATTGCGAGCACGTCTTTTGTCGGGGCCAACGACGGGGGATCCAGTACCGGGCTGCTTCTCGACTTGGCCCGAGTCCTTTCGCAACGTCGCGATGCGTCGCTCGGCATCTGGTTTGTGTTTTTCGATGGGGAGGAAGCGCAACAGGAATGGTCAGAGACCGACAGCCTCTATGGGAGCCGCCACTTCGTGGAAAGACTCAAAGCCGGCCCGCACTTTCCATCCGTCAAGGCGATGATCCTGATGGATATGGTTGGCGACCGCGACCTGAAGCTCGAGAACGATGCTTCTTCAACATCTTGGCTCATGGCGATGGCAAGAAAATCTGCCTCCGAACTCGGTTACGAGAACTACCTGGCGACTGCCCAGAGGGCCATCGTCGACGATCACATTCCCTTCATCCGAGCCGGCATTCCTGCCGTCGATCTGATCGACCTTGACTACGGGTTTAACCACAGCTTTTGGCATACCTCGAACGATACGCTCGACAAGATCAGCCCCAAGAGCCTCAAGATCGTTGGCGACATCGTTGTGCGCCTCATTGACAAGCTCAGCCGGAAGCCCTGACAGCCTGCGGCGGTTTGCACAGATGACTTGGCTTCCCGTTCCACGTCGAGCTGGCCAGCGGGCCGGGCGACGAAGTAGCGAATCCTGTACCCTCGATTCAAATTCCGGGGTCGGAACGGAAGACTCCACACGCTGAAAAGATTAGGTAATCAAATTCCAAAAAAGTGCGATGAGTAACAGAGCTAGTCGCACCCGCAACTGGCGTGCCCAGCTTTTTCAGGGCTTTAGGTCTTGCGTTGGGAGCGCGCGTGGAATGGAACGAAGATCTGCGGATCGGGTCAAAGATGGCTCCCAGCTGGTTGTGAAGGGGGTTGGCCGCAGCGGCGAGGCTTTCCAAGAGATCTCCTGGGTGAGAGACGTCAGCCCGGGAGGCATTTTGTTTGTTCTCCGAACCCCTATTGAGCCGGGAATCCTCGTTGACCTTAGCATCTGTTCTGGGCAAGGAGAAGAAGGGGATTGCCTCCCGGAGTTTGAATCGCAAGCGCGAGTGTTGCGGGTTTGCCACGATGGGAACGGAACCAGCTGGTTCATCGTGGCCGCTCGGTTCGAAGGCCACGTCGTGAAAGTGGGAGCGGATGACGATTTTGAGGCTCTGGTCAGGCAACTTCAAAGAGCTGTGGCCTACGACGAAAGCCGAAGAAGCCAATTCGAATAGAGAGGACGATGTTCGACGAGCGCAGGCGTCAGAAACGCGTTGACGTCAACATTCCGATTCGAGTCAAGGGGACCGATGCTCAGGGGAATCGCTTTGAAGAGGTGACCCGGTCGATCAACGTCAGCGCAGACGGCGCTATTTGCCTGCTGAAACAGCAGCTCAGGATGGGCACCGTGCTCGAGCTTTCGCTGCCCCTTCCGAGACAGATGCAGAAAGGCGTTTCACCTAAGACGGTATACGAGGCCATGGGGCTGGTAACGCGTGTCGAGCACACCTCCGATCGCCAAGGATTTAAGATCGCCGTTCGGTTTCGTGCGGCCAGTACGAAGCAGTATCGAGCCGAGTAGCACTCTCCGCACCGCAGTTACCAAGCCTAGTGAGAGCGTGGGTACTTCTTCTCTCCAGCTCGAATGGGGATCTTCAACCAGTTCTGCAGCGGCGGAACGAGGCAGGTTGAGTAGCTGTTGTATGCGCAGTAGGGGTTGTGCGCCTGGTTGAAGTTCAGCCATACGCGCCCCTGCACGGGCAATTCCGAGTAAAGGTAGCGACCACCGCCGTAGGTTTCCTTTCCGTTAGTCGCATCCTTGAACATGAAGAACAGCTTGGTGTCCCCAGGTGATTCGAGTACGGGCTCAAGCTGATGGGTAACTCCACCGATCTCGAAACGCGCAAAACCCGGGCATTCGAGTTCCTCCACATATCCTGCAACAGCGGCAATCTTGATTCTCTTACGGGGCTCGTAGGCAACGAACTGGGCTTCCACCCGAAGCGCTGGATCGATTGCATAGAAGTCGATCCCGCGAAACGACAGCAGGAGAGGGTTTTTCAGATTTGCCATCCGCAAGGCCAGCTTTCCGCCCCGATGGATGACCTTCATCCTCAGTTGATTCAACCGGAGAATATCCGGCGACGCACCCGCAGCGTCGGTCTTCAAATCGTCTCTCGTCCTGACTCGCTGCCCGTTCAGTTCCACGACGGCACCGCTGTCGACGTGAACACTGACTGTCTTTCCCTTCAGCTCGAAATAGCCTGCGTGGTCTGGAGCGCTTCCAGCAGGAAGTGCGATGTCATTCTCCTTGCCACTCCCAAAGTGATTCTTTCCCTCCTTCAGCCAGAACAATCCCGCTAGCGCTAGCGGACTCCGCTCCGAGCGCATCCAAGCCAGCCGCCCTTTTCGATAGTCTAAGTCCTCCTGTAGAACCGCATCTGGCGGAAAGGCCAGCCCTGTCCAACTCGCGCGCGCCAGAACCAGAAAGCTCAGAACCCAAAAGCCAGAGATGCCTGCCCGCCCGGCGATGCTGAGTGTCTGCCAGCCCTTGAGGCTTCCGCCGTCTTGGATTCTAACTCGCAACATCATCGCTCCTTCGAGTCATACGGCACTTGCCGCCTTGGCGATCTCTAGGGCCCGCGTCGTGGTGTAATATTTTGCCAGCATGTTAGGCACCTCCCATTCCGGCAATCGGCCTTGCACGAGGAAGTCGAAGAATCGATCTGCGACCTGGCAGAAGTGAGCCTCGTGGCCGATCCGGTAATGGGCGGGAATGTGAACCCGGAAGCGGGAGTCTTCTTTGACGAGCCGTATCCCCGAAAAACGTTCCGCGAGCCTCGCGAACGAGCGCTGCAGATATCGTTCCCAAGCTGAGCTGTGTTCGTTGGCACGAGCGGGTTCGATGTAGAGCTCAGGCTGGAAGTTTTGTGCTCTGCCTTGATGGATGACCAGATCCGCTTCGGAACCGCGCACTCTTGAATCGTGCGTGTCTCCCCCGCCTTCGCGAGCTTCATAGTCCCAGGCCACAGAGATCCTGACGTGAACGCCCTTCAGCCGGTAGGACAACTCCCCATTGCAGTAACAATGCATCGCTCCATCTGGCTGTAGGTATTGCTCGAGGTACGCGGGGAAATCGGCCAGGCCGGTCACTTGCTCGAACTCGGCGCGCGTCACTGGCGTTGGCCAGCGCCTGGCGTGAAACACTTCGATGTCCGAGGAGTAGGAAATCGCCTGATCGGGAAAGCACATCCACATCACAAGATCAATCAGATGCGTCGTGACGTCGACGACGCCTTCCCCTTGCTGTGTGACGTCGAAGTACCAAGGAGGACGCCTCAAAGGTTTGCCCGCCACGAGTTTGTTGAGGTAGTGAGCGCTGGCTTTCGAGATGCCCGGCTGGTCCTTTGAGCCTTTTCGCAGGTCGCCAAAGATTCCAGGCAGCTGCATCAGCTCCCGTTGCAGGATCGAGGTGATCTCGAACCGCTCAGTCATGATGTCATAGAGCAACACACTGTTCTTACTGGCCGCTTCGAAGCTGGCCTTCAGGAGCTTCCAGCCGTCCCCATCGATACACATCGGTTTGTCTGCCAGAACGTGAATGCCGGCATCGACTGCCGCCTTCAGGTACTCCGTTTTCCGCTGGTTGTTCCCTGCCGTTACCATGACGTTTCCTGGAGAATCGCGCAACATCGTGGACAAAAAGTCAGAACTTGTGTGAACGAGGGGTTCCCAGTCTGTGGGTTCTTGTTCCCGACGATTAAACGCCTGAACGCGGCTCAGGAAGTCCTTTAGCTCCGGCCCCTCCGGAGCATAGACATGAACTTGCCGGGCGATTCCCGGGCTCATTCTTTTCAGAACCAGCGCCGCATGAAAGTGGCCTGGGTCGAGAATCATGAGGCGTACCTGTTCTTCGCTTGGTTTCAGAGGCATTTCTGGAAACAGTCCTCTTCGCTAGCAGATTCCTAGAGGACACGTGTAACTGGTCGGTCTTGCGTCCATCGCCCAGCTCCCCTCGAACGACTGGAAACCCGTTTCGTGACGCCCTTCAAGGCGCTACAAAAGCTGGGGGAACATCTTCGCGTCGAAACCCACGTACTTGTTGTTGTTGGCCAGGCTGAGCCTTACAGCTTCGTTGACGGCGGTTCCGAGCAGAGCCTGCGAGGGTGACGCGCGTTTTGGCTCCCACCACTTCAGCAGTTCTTGCCTCCTTCGCGAGGCGTCGGCCTCGGCCAACCCGGCTGTCTCGCGAACAAGGTGAATAACGTCGTCGATACCTTGGACAATGCTCAAATAGCCATAACCCGTGACATCGATTGCCTCGGCTGGATCCCAGCTGTCGAATGTCTTAAAGAAATTTGGATTGTAATCTTCGTAGCCCGATTTTTGGGTCACGAAGTGGCAATTACGCGCCTTGTGATCGGCCCAATACTCTCCATCGGTGCCCAGAAGCTGCAAGCCTTGGTTCGTAAGGGCGCTGTTGTGCTCAGAGCACACCCAGGAGGTTTGGACCCACAATACGGAGCCATCCTCCCACTCGACGACGGCCTGCACCGCGTCGAACGCATCTTTGCCGTGTTTGGGAAGGAGTTTCTTCTGCCCGAACGCGGCGACTCGTCGTGGTTTCAGACCTGTAATGAAGTGGTAGGCATCGACGTAGTGCACACCGATGTATTCAAATGGAGAACTCTTGTCGCACCAGTTCGCGAAGTACTTCAACGGGATTTCCCGCCGTTCTTCGATCCAGGCATGGCCGTGAAGCATCTGTCCTAACTCACCCTGCCCGAACTTATACTTGGCACCCCGAATCGCCGGATCATGGCGCTTGTGATAATCGGTTAGAACATAAGCGGCCTTCGCTCGAGCGGCGTCCGCAATCTGATGGGCTTCGGCAACCTTGAGGCAAAGTGGTTTCTGAACGATGACATGATGTCCAGCTTCAACGGCAGCCAAAATGACAGGTGTATGCAGATGGTCTGGCGTTGCGACGATCACCAAGCCGGGCTTTGGCAGGAGCTGGACCGCTTCGCGAAACGCCTCTGGGTGCGAGGCTTCGCTGTCGGTCGTGGCAGGGTCTGGAAAACCCTGGAACTCGTTCGGGAAGATCTTCTGAAGTCGCTGGATGGTTGCGGCGCGTCGCGAGGCAATCCACACGCCGGCTATTTTGCCTAGCCGCTTCTGCTGTAGGATCGTGGGCAGCACGACTTCTTCAGTAATCATGCCGCCACCGACCACCAGGGTCTGCAGGGGCGGGGCTGCACTGGCAGGTTGGAAGTTCATTGTGGCTTGCTCGTAGGTATATCGAAGCTACCGCATCTCGAAGAGCGGCAGCCAGTACCGGGCCGCATCGTCAGGCGTCATCCCCTCTGGCGTGAGGTCGGATGCCGAGCCCTGCGCCGAATCTTGTTCCCAGCAAAACGAACACTCGGCTCGCTTCGTTGCGTGTCTGCGCCGCGGGCGACGGGATTGTATCACTCGGCCACCCAAATCTTCGCAAAAGCCAGGGTGTCGTCAAAGCTCGGCCCTTTAGCCCGTTATGCACGAGGTTACGAGGATCTTCGTCTCGTTATGGCAGCCACGGTCAGCGGCTCTTGCTGAAGGTTTGGCTCATTGAGCGCCAGATCGGCCAGTTTCTAGGCATTGGAGTTGGACAGAGTCGGACGAGTCCCAAAGGCAAGCGTACCGCAGGCTAAGCGAGGCAGCCGAAGGGTTGGTCGAGATGGCGCGGGCACTCTATTCGCAAACGCGAAAGGCTCGCCAAGGATGCCTGCCTTGGCGAGCCTGCGCGTCTTCAGCCGGCAAACGGATTCTCATCGGCGCTGGGGCCATAGATTGAGGGTACGGGAATGTTGAGCAACCGAAGATAAACGGACAGCTGCCCCCGATGATGGTAACTGTGGTTGAGCAGAACGTTCCGCAGAAAGGCAGCTTTGGGCGCAGCCATGATCTGTTTGCCCGAACTGGTGAGCGTCCAGGTCGACATCGCGGATGCATCATCGAACCGTTGAAGGTTTTCTCGCGCTTGGCTCAAACCCTGCTGAAAGGCTGCGATGACTTCGGCGCGGCTGGCGGGGCTGGGCTGCTCACGGAATGCAGCCGGGTTGAGCTCGTAAGAGTCTTGCAGCACCATGCGCGAGACGCCAGCTGGAGTATTGGCGATGTGGAGAGCGAGTTGCCCGAGCGACATCGACTTCTCGTGCGGCTTCCAGCTTAACTTGTCGTCTGGCACGCGTTCCAGAACTCGCAAGGTTGTTTTGGCCTCGCGTTCTAGTTCCCCCAGCATGGCGTCGATGATCTGCGAGCTTTTCTCTTGAGATGTTGCCTGTGACATGGGTTGACTCCTTTCACGACATTGAGCGAAATCGTTCCTCTAAAAACCGTCGCTCGGCGGCGTTTCCAGCAAGTTGCAAAGCCCTTGAGTAGCTTTCGCGTGCTTCGTCAGTGCGGCCAAGCCGGCGCAACAGGTCAGCGCGAGTCGAATGAAAGAAAAGATAGTCTCGTAGCGAACCTGATTCTTCCAACAGATCGAGCAATTCCAACCCTCGCTTTGGACCCTCCAGCATTGCGATCGCCACGGCCTGGTTGAGTGCGAGCACGGGTGAAGGATGCAGTTTGAGCAAAGCACCGTAGAGCGCGCTGATCTGCGCCCAGTCCGTTTCCGCCGCGGTGGCAGCTTCGCAGTGAACGGCTGCGATGGCGGCTTGCAGCTGGTAAACTCCGGGAGCCTTCCGCCGCAGGGCTCGTTCCAACATGTTGCGGCCCTCTTCGATCTGGTTGCTGTCCCACAGAGATCGATCTTGATCTTCCATCAGGACCAACCTCCCATCCTGCGCCACCCTTGCACGGCGGCGTGAGTCTTGTAGTAAGAGCAACGCCAGCAGGCCGAGCACTTCGGGCTCATCGGGCATCAGCCCGCTCAAGACGCGGGCGAGTCGAATGGCTTCCGCAGAGAGCTCTCGTCGAATCAGGTCGTCGCTTGCCGAAGCGGAATAGCCTTCGTTGAAGATCAGGTACAACACGGCAAGAACAGATGGAAGCCTTTCTCCCAGCAGCGCATCTGGCGGAACCCGGTAAGGAATATTGGCTTCTCTGATCTTCTGTTTCGCGCGCACGAGCCGCTGGGCTAGCGTTGCGACCGGGACAAGAAAGGCTCGAGCAATTTCCGCTGTGGTCAGGCCTCCCAGCAATCGGAGCGTCAGTGCGACTTGAGACTCCTGAGCTAGTGTAATGTCCAACAACTAACTGGGCAATAACAGGAAATTAGTTTATTGTCTGGGCATGCCGATGGTTTTGCCTCCACTGACGCTGAGTGCCACCGATCGAGGGGGAATCGAGCGCTGGTTGAAGGCCCACGG
>VFZK01000214.1 GCA_016871215.1 Acidimicrobiia bacterium
GGTCTGATCGATCAGCCACTATCCATTCCCTGGTGGAACGGTTTATCATTACGTCTGACCACCTACAATGGTCCGACTAATCTGCCCAGAGCTTAGCTGAATCGTTTCCCGTGGAAATCCAGGCTAGCAGGGTTTTCGAGCGATCGCGACTTATGGGAAAAGGTGCAGGTACTTGAGGCCTGTAGCGGTGTTGAAGAGGATCACTTCATCGCTGGACTGGACGAAACCTGTCTGGCGGAGCTTCCGAAGTGCCGAGACGGTCGCTGCGCCCTCTGGAGCCATCAGCAAACCTTCCTGCCTGCCAACCTGGCTGAGGTCGGCCAGCATATCGTCGTCGCTCACGGCGATCGCGGTTCCTTGGCTGCGCTGGAGGATGTCTAACATGATGAAGTCGCCGATGGCCTTCGGAACACGCAATCCAGCTGCTTGAGTGGAGGCGTTTGTCCAGGCGTCGGCTTGGGTCCGGTTTTCCCGAAAAGCCTTCACGATGGGCGCACAGCCCTCTGCTTGGACCGACACCATTCGAGGCCGCTTCGTTCCGATCCAGCCAAGTTGCTCCATTTCGTCGAAGGCCTTCCACATCCCAATCAATCCGGTGCCACCGCCCGTCGGGTAGACGATAACTTCGGGGAGACGCCAACCGAGCTGTTCGGCCAGCTCCAAACCCAGGGTCTTTTTGCCTTCGATGCGATAAGGCTCTTTCAAGGTGGAAACGTCAAACCAGCCTTCAGCTATCTTTCGTTCGGCTACCCACCGCCCACAGTCGGTGATCAAACCATCAAGCAGAGTGACGTGGGCACCGGCCAGCTCGCACTCCTGGCGGTTGGCGGGGGGAACGTCTCGCGGCATCGCGATATGCGCTTCCAGGCCGGCTTTAGCTGCGTAGGCGGCCAGTGCACCGGCTGCGTTGCCTGCCGAGGGCACGGCGAGCTTTCGCGCTCCCAGTAACCGCGCCATGGTCACGGCGGCCGCCATGCCTCGGCCCTTGAAAGATCCCGTCGGGTTTGCCGACTCGTCTTTGATCCAAAGCTTGGACAAACCCAGCGCTGCGCCCAGACGTGGCGCCGGCAACAAAGGTGTGAACCCTTCACCCAGAGTGACAACCGCAGATTCCGGTGCCGGCAGCATCTCTCGATAACGCCACATCGATGGTTCGCGAAAGCGAAGATCCTCCCGCTTCAGCTTGGCGCCAACCGCGTGGAGATCGTACCGAGCCAGGAGCGGCATGCCGCAGTCGCACACATTGATGAGCTGATGCTGCGAATGCTGCTTTGCGCAAGCACTACACTCGAGATGCGTCAGGAAGGTGTCCAGTCGTCCTCCTAGGCCAGGTGCCGAGCCGTGGCTGTGTCGATGAGGTCCGTTGGCCAGCTCCTGCCATGCTCAGCGAATCGAAATCTCCAATCTGTCTCTCTGCTGGTGTGAGGTCAAGACCTGGGACTCAGGGTGTGGGTTTCGGTTTTTCGGCGGGCAGCTCCTGGACATCGGTGATCTTCACTTCTGCCTCGAAGCGCTTGTAGTTCTCGTATTTGACGACTTCGCGGACTCTGACTTTGTTGCCCGGGAAGTCCAGAACGTCGTCTGCCTCGGTGTAAATTGGGAACCAGTACTTGCCATCAACATTGTTCCGGAGCGTTTCGAAGCGCGGGAAGCGGGCATCCTTGTTCTTCTTTGTCACCATGTAAATGGTCTTTCCGTGAGTCTTCACAATCTGGAGGTCCTGATCGTCCACCCAGATCTTGCCTTCGAAGTACCGCTCATCTTTTTCCACTCGCTTGGGTGAGACGTCGAACACGTAGCAGTCGATCTCGTCAACCTTTTCCTTGCCCAGGTAGGTCAGGTTGTATTTCGGAATGCTGGTTGTCGTGAGAACGAACGGGAAAATGTTCTGGATGTCGTGGAGGTCTTCTGGTGTCAGAATGATTCGATTCAACGTGCTGGGGGGATGACGCACCACCTTTTCGATGCGCCGGCCTTTGTTGTCGAACAAAATGTCGGATATCATGAAATACCGTTCCCCGGTGCGCCTGCCGTCTAGTTCGAGAACCTCAATATTGACTGTCTGACGGTAGACGTAGTTCTCGCGGGCCTTCTGAAACTCCTGCTCCTTCTCCGCAAACTTGCGGATGATTTCCTCCACTGCAATTGGCGGGTTTTCCTTCCGTATCCCAGCCGTCTCTTTCTCGTCGGCTCGCGCGCCCAGCGGAAGACACCACAGGACCCAAGAGATTGCCAGAAAGCGTTTCAAGAGCATGGTTCCTCCCATCGCACAACAGGGTGTTAGAAGTGAGGCTGACTTCTGGAGTTGCCCAGAACCAGGGTTGCAGCGGGCAATGCCTATGCGGTAGTCCCAGGCTGCGAAGCCGATATCTTTCTCATCGGCTCGCCTGATTCCTCCACTGTTCGAGTTGGATCCGCCTTCAGGAACACGAACAACTCGGAGCCTACTCCGCACATCACCCTCGCACTCGCTCCATGTATTCACCTTCGTTCGTATCGATGCGGATCTTCTCTCCAGCATTGATAAACGGAGGGACCTGGACCACCAGCCCCGTCTCTAGCTTGGCTGGCTTGTTGACGTTCGAGGCCGTTGCGCTCTTCAAGCCGGGTTCGGTCTCTTTGACTTCCATTTCGACCGTGGGTGGAAGCTCAATACCGATGGGACTGCCCTCGTAAAACTCCACTTTGATCTTGATGTTGGGAATCAGGTAGAAGACGCTGTCCCCCAGCGTTTCTTCGTTGAGATGAATCTGTTCGTAGGTCTCGGTATTCATGAAGTGGTAATCGCCGCCATCCTTATATAGAAACTCCATCTCCTGCTCGTCGAGCGAAACTTTCTCGACCATGTCGACCGAGCGAAAACGGAACTCTTCCATCGCGCCACTCTTCAGGTTTCTGAGTTTGGCTTGGACAAACCCACGCAGGTTTCCCGGTGTCTTGTGTGTGGCCGAGAACACGGAGTAGAGCAGGCCATCCTTTTTGATCACCATGCCACGCCGTAGGCTGGTTGCTGAAATCATGAATCGCTACCTCCAATAAAATGGGCCATCCGTTGAGCCTGAGTCCGAAAAGTCCTGAATGCTATCGCTGCCGTTTCGCTGCGGGAGGCTGAACTCCAGAGCGTTCTTCTCTCGCGGCCAGATCACAAAACGAGCCTCACGACGACTACCCACAAGCTCTAGGGTGAACGAAAGCTCTTCCTTTGCCCCGGAAGGCTGGCAGGCACAACGATCCGAGACAAGGTTGCCTTCAAATCCGCCGCTTCCTCATCAGCTTTTCAATGTCTTCTGGCGTTCGAGGCAGGTCTTTGGTCAGCAGTTCGTAACCCGTTTCGGTGACGAGCACGACATCCTCGATTCGCACTCCGAGGTTCTCGCCGGGTATGTAGATGCCGGGCTCTATAGTAATGACCATGCCCGGTTCCAAGGCCCGATTCGGCTCGCTGACCGCGTCGTGAACCTCCAACCCCAGATGATGGCTGGTGCCGTGAATGAAATACTGTCCCAGTGCGCCACCGTTGAGGTCTTTTCCCTGACTGTCGATGGTTTCGTAGGCGGCGCGATGAATGGGGCCGGACTTCCCGATGATCACTCCTGGCTTGACTGCCCTGAGGGCAGCTTCCTGTGCGGCCAGAACAATAAGGTAAATCTCCTTCTGCCTCGGTGAAAACGTCCCTCCAACGGGATAGGTGCGCGTGACGTCGGCGGCGTACTCCGCGAACTCAGCACCAATGTCGACAACTACCAACTCGCCCTGGCGCATTGGGCGGGTGTTCTTCTCGTAGTGCAGGATGACGGAGTTCGGTCCTGATCCCACAATGGAAGGGAAAGCAGGTCGCGTGGCTCCAGCCCTACGCAGCTCGAATTCCAGCGCAGCCTCCACTTCGTACTCGTATCGGCCGTCGGCGATCGTGCGGCTGGCTGCTTCCTGGGCGGCGATCGTGATCTGGATCGCTCGTCTCAAGAGCGCCAGTTCCGCGGCCGATTTCGTCATGCGCAAATGAGCGATTGGCGCAGCGGCTTGCGCCGTCTCTACGAAGGGGAACAGGCCACGCAGTTTGGCAATCTGGTTTTCCTGGACACAGGCGTTAGCCGTGCTTTTGTGGCCAGGTAGCACGGCGTAGATCTTCTTTTGGCCGGCCATCAATACGTTGAGCTCCGTCTGAAATTGCTCGAGCGGCAGAACCCGATCGATGTTGAGAAGGCGCGCAGTCTCAATCCCAGGCGCCTGCTTGGCCCCCGTCCACTTTTCCTGGTCCAAGTTGCGCTCCGGTATGAAAAGAGTCTCCTTGTGTTGGCTGTGTCTCGGCGAAAGCACAAGGATGCCTCCGGGCGCTGACGTGCCGGTAAAATAGTAGAAGTTCTTGTCGGGAACAAATTCGCGCAGGTCCTCTTCCGGAGCGTTGAATAACACGGTCACGCCGTCGGCGGTGCGGCTGGCATACGCTTGGCGCCGGCTTCGAAATTCAGCGGTTTCCACGCCGTTGGCCAGAAACTTTGTTGCCAGAGACAGCAGAAGGAGCAGGAAAACCATGATCTTGAGTTTCAGTCCGAGTCCCATACCGTCATTGCCGATGCGCACGGCAGCATTCTAACGCACTTGGGCGCTTCCATGCGCTTCGGTTGCGTGTACCTCGAGTCTCTCCAGAGAAAGCTCGATTTATCGGTGGGGGATCTTGGGCCCAAGAAATCGCGCGAGGTAGTTCTGAAATAGCGACATCGCTCCCGTATAGAAGAACCCCACGACAAACAACATGAGAAAAGGCAGGGTCAGATAGTTTTCGTTGGAGAACGCATAGAAAACGATGATGACGAAATAAGCACCCAGGATGAGTTCCAGATAGGGCGTGTAGCCGCTTTTGCGCCGGTATTTGGTCTTTGGGGCGGGCCTGTCCTTGGCAGACTGGATGCAGTACTTCGGAGTGCGTTTGAAGGACGTCTGGATGCCAAACAAGGCTTCGACAACCGCACGGGAGTTACTTACCGAAAGGCCAATGCCGACAGACATCATGAAAGGCAGATACTTAAACCGCTGCCTCCAGCCAAGCGGGTCAATCTCCCGCTGGGAGATCATGTAGAACGAAGAGACGGACATTGTGGCCGCAACGAACAACGGCAGGTCGATGAACAACATTTGAAACCAGCCCTGATAAAACCGCACGATCATGGCCGGCAGAAAGATAAAGGAGAACAACACCATAAGAGGATACGAGCAATTCGCGCTGAGGTGAAAGATCGCTTCGCTCTTGATGCGCCACGGAAGGCTGCTGCGAAGTATGCCAGGCAGCAACTTAATTCCCGTCTGAACCAGTCCTTTGGCCCATCGAAATTGCTGATTCTTGAAGGCCGTCATCTCGACCGGCAACTCAGCTGGACAGACCAAATCCATCCGGTACACAAACTGCCAGCCTTTCATCTGGGCGCGGTAACTCAGGTCAGTGTCTTCAGTCAGCGTGTCGTGTTGCCATCCGCCAGAAGTTTCGATCGCCTCGCGCCGCCAGATGCCTGCGGTTCCATTAAAATTGAAAAAGCGTCCGGAATGATACCTGCCGCCGTGCTCCATGACGAAATGGCCATCAAGGATCATGGCTTCCACTTGCGTCAAATGGTTGTAATCCCGGTTCAGATGGCCCCAGCGTGTCTGCACCATGCCAACCTTTGGATCGGTGAAGTGGTGAATCGTTTTGTTGAGGAACTCAGGATCGGGAACGAAGTCAGCGTCGAAGATCGCAATGAACTCACCCTTTGCCACCCGAAGTCCTGCTTCCAGCGCACCCGCCTTGAATCCACTCCGATTCTCTCGGTGCAGATAGTGAATATTGATGCCCTGCCTGCGCAGCGATTCCACCGCCTTCTGGGCAACGTGCCGCGTTTCGTCGGTAGAGTCGTCGAGGAGCTGAATCTCAAGAAGCTCGGCAGGGTAGGCGATCTTCGCGACCGATTCGATCAATCGCTCGACGACAAACATCTCGTTGTAGATCGGGAGCTGGATGGTGACGGAAGGCAACACGTCGAACCGGCGAGGCTCAGGTATACTCTTTCTGTTTCTCAAGTAGAGATAGACCAGCTGATAGCGATGCAAGCCGTAAACAGCCAGAATGACCAGGATGACGAAATACGGCACGAGCACCAGGAGGTCGAAGCTATCCAGGATGTAGTGTTTGCGTGTCTGATCAATAAACTGCTTGTAGGGTCCTGAGGGAACGAACAGATGCTTCAGGTCCTGAAAGAAGCTCTGGGCGAGGAAATGCAGTCCAACCACAAATCACCTGTTAACTGGAAGTGGGAAATCTTGGCCGCTACGCTCGTGCGGCGAGGCGGTGCAGCGGCAAGAACTCATGAGTCGAACCCAGCTTGCGGTCTGCCCAACACTTCGAACGAAGACCCTCCAAGACATACGGACTATACAGAGCGAGTTGCTAAAGATCAACCTGAAACTTATCCCACTCCCACTGTTATCTGCTTGATTCTTCTTGGGGTTGTTTCGCTCGCCGTCTATTTCCAGGTTCTCTTTCTGGGGGATCTTCGCCAGAGAATACCTGAGTTCCTCCTCTGTTATTTTGCGCTTTCTGCGCTCTATCTCTGCGCTACGGTTTCGCTAGCGCGCTTCACCACAAAGAAATCGCTCTACCTTGTTCTGGCTTTCGCCTGTTCGTTTCGACTGGTGCTCTTCTTCAGCCACCCCTGGCTCTCCGACGATGTCTACCGCTATCAGTGGGAGGGTTATCTGCAGGTTCGGGGAGTAAACCCGTTTGAATTCGCCCCGCAAGCGCTTGAACTGGCCTCTTTTCGAAACGAGGCCTGGCAGCAGGTGAACAACAAAGACGCTTCTGCGATTTATCCACCCCTGCTTCAGCTGATCCATGCTGCGGTCTTCTGGACGTTGCGATCGTTGTGGGGATTCAAGCTGGCATTTCTAGTCGCGGAAGCGGGGCTCGTCTGGCTGCTGTTGCGGCTGCTGCGGTTCTACGGGCGGCAAGAAAACCAAGTGATGTTCTACGTATGGAATCCGTTGCCGATTATTGAAATCGCAGGTAACGGACACCACGACGCTTGCGTGGCCGCCTTGGTGCTTGCGGCCGCCTGGTTCACTCTTGCCGTCCAACATCGAAAGGCGGTGCTGTCGCTTGCAGGCGCGATCCTTTGCAAGCTTTATCCGGTGGCGGTCTTGCCCTTCTTTTTGAAGCGCCTTCCTTGGCGGAGTTTGCTGTGGCTTGGCGTCCTGCTACCCGCTGCGTATCTGCCCTACGCATCGGCTGGAGACCGTCTGTTCTCGGGGCTGCTCCACTATGGTGACAAGTGGCGCTTTAATGGCTTCCTGTTTCAGAAATTGAGCGAGCAGGTTACAGACGAGACGGCGGGGCGGCTCTTGTTGTTGATGGCTGGCGCCGTGATTGGTGCCCGTCTCGTGCTGAAAATGGACCTGCTGAGCCAGCTCTTCTGGACGACGGGGATCGTGCTGCTGTGTGCGCCCACGCTGTTTCCGTGGTATCTGATTTGGATAACGCCTTTCTTGTGCTTCTTTCCGAACCCGGCTTGGTTGCTCCTCACAGTGTTGAGCCCGCTCTCCTACAATGTGCTCATCGAGTGGTGGACCATCGGCGTCTGGCGGCAGAACGAGCTTTTTCTCAAGCTGCAGTACTACCCGTTCTATGCGCTGCTGATCTGGAGTTTTTTCAGAGCAGCCAAGCCGAAGAGTGAAGTAAGATGCCGGAGCAACTGCCGGCAGCTGGAAACGGGCTCAGAGAGTCAGGAGTCGCTCGGCTCCAGATCTTAAGCCGATGGAGTTGTGCCAACTCTCGAGGTGACTGCGATGAAAGATCCCTTACTGCCGAAGAAGCTCCAGCACAACTGTCTTTGCCTTGCGCCGGCGGCCTTTCTATTGCTGCTGGCGACTGCAGCGCCATCCGTTTTCGCGGAAGGGCATAGCATCGGAGTCTATTTGGGTTCCTATACCAGCAACACGAATAGCAAAGGGATCTATCTGACCCGGCTCGATCTGGCTTCCGGGATGCTGTCACCGGCCACCCTTGCTGCAGAAATCGAACAGCCCAGCTTTCTGGCGCTGCATCCGAATCGACGGTTTCTCTATGCCGTGAACGAAAGCGGCGGTGGAAGCCGCGAAACGGGAGAAGTCACCGCGTTCGCCATCGGTGACGATGGCAAACTCAGTGTCTTGAACCGTCAGCCGTCGCGCGGAACGGGGCCGTGTCATCTCGTCGTCGATCGTGCCGGAAAGAACCTGCTGGTCGCTAACTACGGCGGAGGCAGCGTTGCCGCGTTTCCGATTGCTTCCGACGGACGGCTGGGCGATAGGAGCGGGTTCGTGCAGCACTCGGGATCGAGCGTCAACCCGCAGCGCCAGAAAGCGCCTCACGCTCACTCGATCAATATGGACCCGGCGAACCAGTTTGCCGTCGCTGCCGATCTAGGTCTCGACAAGGTGCTGGTTTACCGTTTTGACAAAGCCAAGGGAACGTTAACGCCTAACGAGCCACCGGCGGCTTCGGTGAAACCTGGTAGTGGGCCGCGCCACTTTGCTTTTCATCCTCAGGACCGCAGCGCCTACGTCATCAATGAGCTTGCCAATACGGTGACCGCCTTTCGTTACGAGGCCAGCAAAGGAGTGCTCAGCGAAATCCAGACGATTTCCACCCTTCCTTCGGGCTTTGCCGGGACCAGCCATACGGCGGAAGTTCAGGTGCATCCTTCGGGCAAGTTCTTGTACGGTTCCAACCGCGGGCACGACAGCATTGCGGTATTTGCCATCGAAGCCAGCGGGAGGTTGCGGTACGTCGAGAACGTCGCTACGGGCGGAAGCACCCCGCGGAACTTCGGCATCTCTCCAGATGGCCGATACCTGTTGGCGGCAAATCAGCAGTCGAACAACGTCGTCGTCTTCCGAATCGACGCCAATTCGGGGCGCCTGACCCCGACGGGCAGCACCCTGGAGGTGCCAACTCCAGTCTGTGTGAAATTTCTCCCTAGCAAATGAGAGGCGAGCGGCGGCGCGCGTTCGGTGTTCCCCAAAACACCTCGTAATTTTAGAGTCAGCACCACTACTGTCCCAACGTTAGTTGAATAGATGCAACTGGTTACAGGAACTGCCTTTTTCTTGTTTGGGGTCGGTGGCTGAGAAAGCCCGTAGAATCGGGGTTTTCTCGAAAAGCGTGACGCTCAGGAC
>VFZK01000215.1 GCA_016871215.1 Acidimicrobiia bacterium
GGCGAAGGCACGACGATAGTGGCCACGGATCCATTCCTGGGCTTTGCCGAGCGGGGCCCCAGAGCAGAAGTCCCGGGTGTCCGCGGTCAGAATGAAGGTGCGTCCGCGCATGCGGTTGGTCGTGGATGCGACTTGTCTCGTCACCGGGTACCCCATTCCTGTCACGAGAACAAGAAGACCAAGGACTGCCAGGAAGACGGCAAGTCTGACACTGGAAGTCGGGTTCTTCTTCTTTTTCATTGTGTCGCCCCTGAGAGCCGATTGCACCAGTTCGCCGTTCTGAAGTTCTTCGCAATGGCGCTGAAGAATCCTCGCCCGGCTGTCCCTACCAGAAACTCCGTACTGATTGAAACGTACTGATTGAAACGGTTGCCGTTACGGCTTCGGCCTGCTACCGTTCGGAACCATGCACATCGTCGTGAGATCGGCAGAATGTAACTCGCGAGAAGCAGGACAGCGAAGACGTTCTCACTCCTCTCGGCTATTGGACCTCGACGTCGGCCAGATCCTGCATGTTCACGATTCGGAGCTTGTTCAGTTCCAGGTTTGACGGAAGCGCGAAGGTCGCCACCCAGAACATGTCCCTGGGGCTCGGTTTGCTGGTTGCGATGTCTTCCCAGTGTCCCCCACTGGTTTCCTTCTGAAGGCGCACGGTGCGCTCCGGCATGGACTGAGGGTGGAGAAAGTACGCGATCACCTGGCCGACTTTCTGAGGTTGCTTCCAGGTGAGCTGGAGCCACTCCTGGTTGTCGGGGGCGAGAGTCCCCGGCCAGTACTTTGTATCCAGGTCCCCGTCTACCGCATTCCCAGGAGGGTACCGCCTCTCATCGGGCTTTGCGGATGCGGTGACGACCGCCTGTCGCACGAGGCTCGACCCGGTTGCGATGGAGGCAAGAACTCTCTCCTTCATCACGTCAGTTCCGAGGGCCTTTGTGTCCTTTTCTCCAAACTCGGGCGTCAGTTTCCCCGCGACGCGGGAGAAGAAGGACTCCACCGAAGCCTCGCTACCCAGGACCTGCCTCAGGTGCGCCATGGCGTATTTGAACCGCAGATCACCGCGCGGCTCCACGCTGCCGAATCGGCCTAGCTGCCACCTCGGTACATTTCCCCAAAGATCGTGCCACCCGTGGGCCTGGTCCCAGGTCAGATACGCGGCCAACGCCGTCCGTACAAGCGTTTCACACTGAGCTGGCCTCGCCGTTGGCTTGAGATTTTGGTACAGGTCTTCCAGCCCGGCCTGAAGGTTCAGTTGCATAACCAGGTCCCGCCCGATGATGCGATGGTCGGGGAAGAGCTTTCTCCCGAACAGGCCCGGTTTGCCAAGGCGGTTCTCCCTGACGAGCCTGTCCAACTTCGAACTGAGACGTCTTATACCTGCAACTTCGTTACTGCCGAGGGCTGCGTAGCCGTCGGCAATGAGCTGCTTGTGCTCAGGATAGAAACGCCTTCCTATCTCAAGAAGCACTTCCTGCTCCGTCCTGTTCCAGGTGTCGAAACCCCACGCTATTTCCGTAAATGGGAACATCCGAGGGAACTGCAGCAGCGGGCACTGAACGTTCCCCATCAGCCCTTCCACGCCCCGGAAGTCGGTGAGCACATCCAGCGCTCTCTTCATCGGTCCAACCCCAAGGTTGGTGCCCGGATAAGACGGCTCATACTCGATATACTGATAGGGCAGGAAAACCGTCTTCCCCAACACCCCCTCGCTCTTGCACACAGGCAGATACTGCGGTCTGCCGGCTATCAGCCACCACGGCTCCGGCACGTGCTTCTTCATGGCTTGGATTGTCTTCGCCAACACCTCGGGCCAGGACTCCCTCTTCACTTCGCGTACCCAACCGGACCACATCCAGTTGATGAACTTCGCTTTCCTCCCATGGATGTTGTACCGGTCAAGCAGCTTCCTGCACCCATTCATAATCTGGATGAATTCATCAATCGTGCTGCCGGGGTAGCCCCCGGGATCAGAGTCGATCGTGCAGACCCCATCCACGTTGTCCACGATCCGGTAAAGCGCCTCATGAGACTGCATGATGAGTTTGAACTGTTCGGGATCCCCGGGGTTTCTTTCCGCCTGGACATCTCTCCGCCAATAGGGTCGGAATCGGGGGTCCGCCACATTCAGGTTGTTCGTGGCCGCGAGGTTCGCGAGGTGCAGGATCCATACTTCCATCCCGTGCTCGCGCTGGGCGTAGTCCACTACCCTGCGAACTTCCTGGAGATACGACTCGTCTTCCTTTGACATGGGAAGTGGGATGATCTCCATGAATGGCCAGAGGAAGAGGAGGTTGACACGCTGATATGACAGGATATCGATTTGCTTCTTCCAGTCACTTTCGGTCCACGTGCGGAAACTATAGGGCCGCTTCAACATCCAGCCGTTGAAGTGCATCCCTCGCACGGGAAACGCAGGTTTCTCGATTACATCGATGGGCAAGTTGAGATAGGCAGACCCATTTTCGATCTGGATTCTGCCCATCAGATCGTACAACCCGTGCTTGGTGCCCATCGGAGTTGCGCCGGCGACCACGATGAAGGTCTGGCCATCCCCGGCCACAGACTTCAGGAGGAACCCTTCCTGTCCGAGCTTCTCGGATGGCAATGGCTGCTTGAGCCGCCTGGCGACATCTTCGCCCGCGGCGATGACAATTCTCGCCTTCCTGTTTGACGACAGCCCGACCTCGACGTCCTTGCCGGTACATTCCTTCAGATAGTTCTCCAGGTCCTTCAGCGCGTGCTGCACATAGGAGGGCTGATTGCCCTCAACAGCGATTGCCACTCTGTCCAGTGTCACCCTCCTGGACTGTTGTCTCCGCGCTTCCTGTGCAGCCAGGCCGTCCTCCGACACCACCAACAACGCCAGCCAGGTAGCGATCACCAGAAGCTTTGCCCCAGTCATCGTGGTTTCTCCCTTCGTGTTTCGTGCATGCCGGACATCGCGGGCGTGAATACCTGGCGAACAGCGAGAGTTGTGCGCAGGGCACTGATCTTCAACTATGGATTTTCCCATGACGCCCGAGAGTCTCTAGAAATCCTCGCGGTGCAGGTACACCTCGTAGTGGCTTGCCGCCAGCGCTTTTCCGGGGTCCGACCTGATCGAGATGGCTGCGGTTGCGAACTCCTGGTGCTCCGGCCCCCAACCCCACAAGTTGTAGAACGAGCCTCCCGCCGCACCCCAGGCGAACCCGTTGGCTGCCACTGCCCGGAACTGCTCCAGATGTTCCAGATGATCCCCTGCTTCAGGATCCGGCAAAGCTTCCAGCGAAGTTGGGCGCCCGGTGCCGCGAGGGATGGCAACACAGCAGGCAGGCTCATCTCCACCTCCCGGCGACGAACGGCTGTCGGCAACTCGCGCTAGGGGCGATCGAGCGGCTTCCAAATGATGGCTTCACCCAGGTTGCTGTTGGTCTCTTCCGACCACCCGCTTCCCACCGTCAACACCTGGCCGTCTTTGAGCAGGACCGAACTGGAATGGCCGGCGCCTTTACTCTTCCAGCCCAGCAGCCCGAGCATGTAGAGAGTCGAATCCCAGGTCTTGCCTCCGTCGCGGCTGACCATGGCGCGGGCGCTGTCCGGTCGGTTCTTCTGCAAGTAGGTGAGGACGATCGCCCCGTCCGGCATCTCGACCAGGTCGGCTGGGCACTCGTTGTAGCGGGTGACGGTCCAGGGACGACTCCAGGTATAGCCGTTATCGTCCGAGGCGGCCAGCGACGTGTTCTTGATGAAGTCGACACGATACCTGTCGTTGATATTGGCATGATCCGGGAAAACGAAATCGTAGGGGCTCGCCCAGGGGCCCTGATCCCGGATGGCCGCAAGCATCCTGCCGGACTTGAGTCTCAAGACATTGGATTCACATCCCAAACGGAGGGAACTGAAATCGCCCCAGGTCTTTCCCCCGTCGCGACTGCGATAGATGCCATCCTGTTCGGAGACCTTGAGTTTGCTATGCCACAGGTTCCCACACGTCATCATCGCCGTCCCATCGGGCATCTGCTGAATCCGTATACAGTTCCCGAAACCCATTGTGTCAAATGGGGCAGGGTCGATAACTGTCGGCTCGCTCCAGGTCTGGCCCCGGTCCGCCGAGCGAAGAACCTGCACGCGCGCCATTCCAGGGGTCTGTCTACTGCTGCCGGCCAACATCGTCCCGTCGCGTAAAATGCCGAAGGCCTGAATGTTTCCGACCGGAACCCGGCCGGTCAATGTCCACCGGCGTCCGGAGTCGGTGGACCGGTAGATTTCACCATGCACTCCGGCCACCACCGGGTGTCCCTCGGGATCCAAGGCCACCGTCGGCCGGTCGGCGGGGCCGATCATGTGGTGCTCGGCAGCAACGCGCCGGTAAGCCAGAATTTCGTCGTCGTGGAAATAGTCGCCCCCCTCGTTCAGGTGCTCAGGATTGATCCGGCGCCAACCATTGTCGATATATCCGTCGGCGTTCGGGGTGGCGATCGCGGTCATTCCGGGTGGGACACCTAAAGGGGGTTTCTTCATTCCTTCCGGAGTCCATCGCACTGACAGAATGGCCTTGCCTTTCTCTCCCGGGGTTCGGTTCTTCCGATACCACTCGCCCGTGCGGGATTCCCACATCGCCTGAGTCAGAATCAGCGACCCACGGGTGTAAACGGTTAAAATCGTATCGCCCTTCAAGGCCACCGAACTGACACGCCACCCCGGAGCTGTGCGAAACGAGACCCCGCTGTACCATTCGGCCCGAACCGTCGAGAATCCCAGGATGTAGACCCGGTCGGACCAAGTTTTCCCCCCGTCTTTGCTGAAAATCGCTCGTGCTCCAAAGGGAGAGTTTTGCTGCCCGTACGTGAGAACCACCGTCCCGTCGGACAATTCGGAAAGTTCTCCAGGGGCTTCTTTGAACCGGGTTACGCCTCGATAATCGCTCCAGTTCTTTCCCCCGTCGGCGGATCGCGCCACCACCACGTTGTTGAAAAGCTCTTCCCGTCCGATGTTCGAGCCCGGATCTCCCGCTTCGCGGCCTCCCCGGTAGGCGATCGCCGCCAGCAGCTCCCCTGATTTCAGTTGCAGCAAGTTGGCTCCGGCGCAGCGTGGTCCCAGGTTTCCCAGCACGGCCCATGTCTTCCCCTCGTCCCGGGAGGCGTACAACAAGCCTTCCGCATCTTCGCCGGCAGCTCCCTTCCAGGCCGCCACTGCCAAGAGGGCTGTGCCATCGGCCCGTTGGGTGATGCGCACGCCACCGGCTTGGAGCCGGCTGTAACCGCCTGCCTTCAGATCCCCGGCCGGCCGCCACACCTGCCCCCCGTCTGCCGATCGCGCCACCTTGAGACTCCCGTTGTCGCCGTACACGAGGAGCAGTCTTCCACTCTTCAGTATTCCCAACGCCTGGACGTCGGCCACCTTCTGCTGCTCTACCACGATCTCGGTGGGGGGAGCGAAAGAAATCCCATCATTGCCGGAGGTGAAAGAAAGCCCCTCGTTGGTGGAGGTGAGGAACTTGCCTGAGCCGGTGACGAGATAGATTTTGCCTGTGGCGTCCCGGCACATCACCGGGGCGCTGTCGTCCAGCGCGACGGCGACTCGCCGCTCGGCCCGCAGCCGTTGCCACGCCAGGATTTCGTCGTTCAGGCAATCCCCCCCTTCCACCAGCAGCCTGTCATCCACCAACGGAGATGACGACGATGCCGAAGTGGCGGACAGGATGGGTGAGACCATGACTAGAAACAACGACCAGCGCCTGATGCTCATGCGGTGCTTCCCTCCGTTTCTGGCTGCGGACACATCCCGAATGGTCAATCGATGATAAGAATTCCTCCCAATCGAATACATGATGCCGGCAGAACCTGAAAGTTGATCGTTTGCCGTCCGAAATAACGATTCCCCAGCTTGGCCCGGTCGTGTGCCCGGCCGGGCCAGGCTGGTTGTTCTATCGCCATCCGTAGTCGATACCGAGAGTGCGGTCAGCCAGGGGCAGGTCGACCCGCTTGCTCCCTTGCCGCGCGGACTCCCTCATGGCAATTTCCACTTCCAGCGCCATCGCCACTCTTCTTCCTGAGTTTTTCGGTTCGTCGAGTTTGCCCTCGAGACAGGACAGAATGTCATCCAGACTGTAAACCGCCCCATAGGGATAAAGGAACTGAGGCGCAGGCCAAGGCATTTCCACCGGGCGTTTCTCGGTTTCGAAGGGCTGGGTTTTCACTCTAAAGGCGATTTCTGCTTTCTGAAACAGCCGCCAGCAGAGGCCGTGAGTCGACCCGCTTCCGAAGACGATCTCTCCCTTACTTCCCACGAGGCGCACTCCCGGCGCGCCTTGCCGGAAATGGACAACCAGGCCGCTCTGGGTGACCATTACACCCTGGCCGGCAAACTCCAGCCGCCCGACTTCCGATCGAACCGGCTCGGCGATTCCGACCACCCAGGCTGGGGGGGAATCCATGAAATAGGCCCAATTCTGGTGTTGCGAGCCCGGACTTCTCGCCTCCATCGCCACCAGCTCCCCGATGGCGCCGTTCTTCAACAATTCCTTGGCCTTGGCGAACGAGGGGTGGGTCGTGCTGATGGCGCCGCCGTTGAGCGGGATCCCGCGATCGGCGCAGGCCTTCACCATTCGATCGGCCTCCTCCAGGGTATGGCACATCGGTTTCTCGACAAAGATCGCCTTGGCTCCCAATTCGGCTGCTTTCACCGTCAGGAAAGACCGGCCTTTGGTATTGGTGGCGATCCCCACAATGTCGAGCTTCTCCTTCTGCAGCATCTCCACCGCGTCGGTGTACAACGCTTTGATGCCGTAGCGTTCGCCGAAGAGCTGCAACCGTTTGGGGTCGCGCTCCGCCCCGGCTACGAGCTCCACTTCGGGTCGATTCCACAGGGCCTCTGAATAACTGTCGGGCAAGCCCTCATCTCCAGGGTGCTGGTGATGGTAAAGCCGTCGGTGAGGGTCCAAGTCGGGCGGGGTGCCTGCCGTATCGGGGCGAGTCCCCAAATCATACAGCAGCCCCATCCAGCCGAGACCGATGACTCCGGCCCGGTACTTCGGTTTGGCAGCGCTTCGCGATTCGATACCCGATCCGCTTGCGGAGGCGGATCGGAAGCCTGCGGCCATGCCGGCCGCGACGGCAGTGCGCAGAAATCGTCTTCGAATCATATCCCTCCATGTCAAGAATTAGCCTGAGACGTTGTGGTAACAGAAGCCCCTTGAGGCAACTACTTGAACCTGACAACTATTTCCACTTTTTGCAGGATCAGGGGCGAGGACAATGAGACGCCCCGTCTCCGGAGACGCACTTCAATCGAGTTGACACCGTGCCGCAGGGGAGGGGATTGCACGTCATACTCGAGGGCGCCGGCGCGAAGGGGAGTGCCTTCTCCACCGCCCAGGAGCTGTCCGTTCAGCTGCACCTCGACTTGATCCCCGGGTGTATGGTTCTCATCAAATTCCAGTCTCAACTGAGTTTTCTTGAGTGTCCCTCGGGATTGGGCCGATTGGAGGTCGTCGGCCACGGCCAAGGTCACGAGTGTCCCACGACCGTCGGGATCCTCCGTCAGTTGGATCGGCAGTTGCACCGGGGCGAGGGCGGTGTCAAACACGGCGCTCAGATGCGTCGAAGTCCCCGGCGAATAATTCCTGCGGTCGATCTGGTATCGTTTGTCGAGGCTCGTCAGGCGGTTCATCTCGGTGACTTCCGCGAAGAGAGGCGCTTCCTTCCAGCCGGCCACGCGGGAGTAAAGGTTGAAAAGGTAGAGTCCGTCGCCTCCGGCTTTCAGATACTTCATGGCCTGGGCTCGAATCACCTCCGGCTCGCGAGATCGAGCGCCCTCAATGCAACCATACATCTGGCAATCGCTTCCTTTGGCAGCCTCGACCCATTCGTCAAACGGCATGTCAAATGGGGTGAACCCTTCTCCACCGATAACGATGTCGGCTAGCCCCTCCCTGATCCACGTCCTCACATCGAGGCCTACGCGCAGCGCCGAGGCGATGCTCGAAGGGACGCGAACCGCCAGTTCAATGCTGCGGTTTCGGGCGCGACTGACCTCGTCTCTGCGCCTTCGAATATGCCGGAGCATGTTGGTCATGTGATGACGGTTTTCGAAAGCCTCGTGGAACTTGAAGAAGACGGGATGGCGCATGAAGTCCATCTCTACGCCGTCGACGTCGAAGCGCTCAAAGAGCTCGACGACAATCGCGGCCATGTGCCGGCGGACTTCGGGACGAGCATAGTTCACCCCCATCCGGACCGCGTATTCCTTGCTTCCTTCCGCATAACCGGGCGGGCACCCGATGAGGTACTCCGGATGGTCGAGTCGAAACTTGCTTTCACTCGGGGAGTCGGGATCGATCTTGTAATGACTGTTCATCCGCACTGAGGCAAAGAGGTCGAGACCCTGTTGGCGACACACCTCGGCCAGTGTGCCCAAAGGGCATTTCCCGGATTCGATGAGCGCCTGCGTATTCTGATGGATTCTCCAGTCTCCGGCGTTCTTGAAGGAGTGGAATCTCCGTCCGGCGACCTCACCCACCCTCGTGTCGTAAGTGCAAATCTCCCGATCGAAACCGCACCAGAAGAGCGCGTCCACGGCGGTGCCTTTGTATCCCTGCACCATTTGTCGGAAATGATCTACGGTCAGAGGCGGTTCCGATCCCATGATGTGTCCGTCGTCGTTGCACAGAATGCGCCGCTTCTTCCTCGTCTTCCGGTCGAGAGTGGATCGAGTCGACGGGGTGGTCTGTGCGCTGGTGCTTCCCAGCATTCCGGCACCGACCACTGCGGACGATGCCGCGATCAAGAAATCCCTTCTCCTCATGGGGGTGTCTTCTCCTCTTTGTGTGTTCGCTGCTGTCGAGTGAATTCGCGACCTGAGTTTCCGGCGCGACCCCGCCTCTTGGCAGCGAGAACCGGCCAGGAATAGCCAAGACCGGCCCGCCTTCGCGCTCTGGCGACGTCCCGGCGGGCCCGTTTCCCGGACGCCTATCGACACGAGACCCTCGGAGACGCTATTCATGGTCCGGTCTCACCTTGGCTGCTCGCGCGATGATCTTCTCGATCGAGCCCGTATGATCTGCCTCCCGGGATCGATTTCATCCAGTCGGAAGTAGTGCGGAGGGTCCATTTGCAGCTCAAACCCAACCACGGGATAACGATTCAAGGTCTCTTCGAGCAGCCTGAAATGTTCGTCTCC
>VFZK01000216.1 GCA_016871215.1 Acidimicrobiia bacterium
ACAACATTCAACAATGGATTCGCCTCGTGTGGCGGCCCCAACAACAGCTCGCTCCGGTTGCCGCTCGAGCGGCCTAGGGAGAAGTGTGTCTGGTTGCCGGTCAAGCCCCGAAAAGGGGGCCCAACGGGGGCCAGGGAAGTGAACAACATGCTCTGAACCTTTCACAATCCAATTCGACCTGACCGGTTTTCAACAAAAACCGGTCGAAACGAAAGTTCCCGTGCCGGAAAATCGATTTGTTCACAGCTTCCCGGCCTGCAGAGCCGATTCGAGAACCTGCCGGAGCAGGCGTTGCGCTTCACCCGATTGTCCAAATGCAGAGCGCACCCGAGCCTTCACTACATCTACGGACAAAGTCAAAAAGCGCCGCTCGCTGCCGCGGACCAGAGCAGCGGCTTGGTTCAGGCTCGACTGAGCTTCGGTTCGCAACTTGAGGGCAAGCTGAGCCCGCGACAGCACCAGCCAGGCTTGCGTTTCGTATTGCCGAGCCTTCTGGAGCGCGAAACCGCGGACGACGTGCTTCGCCGCGATTTCAGACTCGGCCGGGCGTCCTTCTTCAATGGCCAGGGCAGCCAACGCCAGCCGGCTTTCCCAGGCGGTTCCCTTCTCCCCCGATTGTTCGCGAATCTGCAGCGCTTCTTCGTGGCACTTCCTTGCCTCACTGACGTTTCCCTCGGCAAGGGCAATCTCTCCCAGTGCCGAAAGGTCGTAGGCGATGCCCCGGCGATGGTTCATCTCCCTTTCGACTTGAATCGCTTGTTCAACGAGGCGGCGAGCGCCCGCCAAGTCCCCTTGGTCGAGCAATAGCTGAGCGAGGTTAAGCTGGGCCAGGGCAATGCCACCTTTGTCGCCGATCTGCTGGCGAATCCGCAGCGACTCTTCCTGCATCGTGCGTGCCGCGGCAACCTCGCCCCGGTCCCTCAAGACAAGCGCGAGATTGCTTTGAGCCCGGACGATAGCACGGCGCTCTCCGATCTCCTGCGCCAGCACCAGCGATTCTCTGTACTTCTGCGCAGCGCCCGAAAGCTGATCCAGGCCGTACAGCACCACAGCGATATTGTTCAGCGACACCGCGATGCCGCTCTTGTCGTCAATCTCGCGCCGAATTGCCAGAGCTTTCTCCTGCAGCCGAAGGGCTTCGGCGAGGTTACCTTGGTCTTTCGAGCGGATCGCCAGGTTGTTATAGGCGCTTGCCACGCCGCCTTGATCCCCGATGCGCAGGCTGATGGCGAGCGATTGCTCGTGGAGCTTGGCGGCCTTGTCGAGGTTGCCTTGGTCCGACTCCAGCGCCGCAAGATTGTTGGTGGCGCGCGCGGCACCTTCGAGATCCTTGGCGCGGCTGAAGATGTTGCGGGCTTCCTGTGCTGCCGATCGGGCACGTTCCGGCATGCCGAGGTTCCGTAGAGCCCGGCTCTCGAGAAGGCGGGTGCGGGCGACCAGCAACTGGGCGCCGAGAGCGGCGCCTTTTCGTGCTGCGATGGCTTCCAGTTCCTGCTCTTTCTTGAAGTCGGACAAAGCTCCGGCCACTTGGGCTTCGGCCAGGTCGATGCGAGGATCGGCCGATGCTGGCAGCGGGAAGAGGCGCAGCTTCGCGACAGTTTCCTGAGCCTCTTTGCTCTTGCCTCCGGAAATCTGCGCAGAGGCCAGGCGGAGCCCGTAGTCGAGATTGTCAGGGAAGAGCCGGAACAAAGACCGATAGATCTCGACAGCCTTACCCCAGTCGTTGAGCATCTCCCAATAGCGGCCTTCGACCGAGAGTCGTTCTTCGCGGGGGAGATTGGCCGACAAGTCCAACGCCTTCCTGGCAGCGCTACGCGCTTTGGCGTCGTACCCCAAAGTGGACCAGGCCGAAGCGAGCGCCGCGTGCGCCAGGGGATGATTGGGATCGGCCTTGGCGGCTTGACCCAGAAGATCTCGCGCGGCCAGCGCATCGAACAGTCGAAGTTTCGCCAGACCTTCGGAGTAGAATCGTGCCGCCTCCAGGTTCGCGGGCAGGGAAGCGCGCAGGCCCGCCGCTTCGTTGGCCGTCACTTCACCCACGCCCAACTTCTCGCGTAGCCGGCTACCCATTCGGGCCGCCAGATCCAGGAGTTCCGCTTCGGTACCTGTCTCCGTGACCGCCCCGACGGTTTCTCCCGCTGCGGTGTCTTGCAGGCGCAGGTCGAGTCGAATGCGGCCCGCAGAGCGCCGGCCAAGAGCCGTGTAAGCGCCAAGCACCACCACATCGGTACCGAGATTCGAACGCAGCTTCGCCAGCGTTTCTTTGCCGTACGCGTCAGCGTCTGCCAGAGCCAGTTCCAACTTCACGCGGGCCACGTTCTCTCCCGGAACCGTGCGGAGCTTCTCGCCGGCGGAAACCTCTGTCGAGAGCATTTCGGAAAACGCAGTCGAGAGCCACGCCCATTGCGGATCCCCAGATACGTTCTTGAATCCAAGGAACGCGACCGAGCGGCGGGGCAAAGAGGCAGGACGCGGCGTCTGGGCTCCTGGCGCTGCGTTGTTCCAGAGTAACGAAGCCACCCATTGCCGCCAGGCAGTGCCGCTTCGGGTTTGCAGGAGTCCGACGGTCGAGGTCACGGCTGCCAGCAGACCGACCCCTACGGCAACCCCGATGCGTTGCCGCCGCAGCCATCTCTGGCTCTGGTAGAGCGTGGTCCCTTTGCGGGCCGAGACGGGCAGATCTTCCAAGTGACGCCGGATGTCGTCCGAGAGATCTTCAACTGTCGCATAGCGTGACTCAGGTTCTTTGCGAAGGGCCTTGAGAACAATCGCATCTAGATCTCCCTCGAGTCGCTTCCGCAGCCGTGCGTGCGTTCCCTCGCGGCTGGCGCTGAGCTGTTCGCGCGTTGGCGGCGAAGGGCTGCCATCGCCGGAGACGGAGGATTCGGGCCGGGTCACGGCAGTACTTGGGCGCTCAGGATCCGTCTCGCAGATAAGGTGCGCGATCTCGTGGGGCAGTTGGCGTGTGACGCCGTAAGGACGCCGCCCAGTGAGCAATTCATAGAGCAGGACACCCAAGGAATAAATGTCGTTCGCCGGACGAGCCGGCTCTCCCCGAATCTGTTCCGGGCTGGCGTAATACGGGGTCATCATGTGCGCGGCCGTCTGAGTGGCGTCTGCCGCCGGGCCGCCAGCCTCACGTTTCAAGAGGCGAGCGATGCCGAAATCCAACAGCTTGGGAGAGCCTTCGTTGGTTACCAGCACGTTGCTCGGTTTCAGGTCGCGGTGGACGACTTGCTTGCAATGGGCGTAATGCACTGCCGAGCAAACGTCGCTAAAAAGACGCAACCGTTGCGCGGTGTTCAGTGATCTGCCATCGCAGAAGTCGAGGAGCGGCTGGCCCTCGATGTACTCCATAACGAAGTACGGGAGGCCGTCTTCGGTAGAGCCTCCATCGAACAAGCGGGCGATGTTCGGGTGGTCCAAATCGGCGAGAATCTGGCGTTCATTGCGAAAGCGGCGCAGCACGAAATCGGTGTCCATGCCGCGGCTGACGACCTTGATGGCAACGCTGCGGGTAAACTGGCCGTCGTCGCGCTCGGCCCGATACACGGTACCCATGCCACCCCGGTTAATCTCGTCGAGAATCTTATAAGGCCCCAGGCGGCGGCCATGACAGAGACCGGAGGCTGAGGTCGGGTCGGGGAAGGCGACCGCGGAGGAAGGCAGGACTGGGTCTTCGATGAAACGCCCAGCCGCTTCATGGGCCGACAAGAGGGACTGAACTTCTTTGGCCAAATGCGGATCGCCAGCACAGGCATTGGCCAGATACTCCGTGCGACGTGCCGACTCGCACTGAAGCGCGCCATCGAAGATTCTTTTCACCTGGCGCCATCGCTCTGGAGTCATGGTTCGTCGGTGTTGACTGCTGCGAAGGAAAGTTATCGGGTTCACTCCGCCAAGTCAACGCCGCGTTCACCCAGGGTGCTGTGGGAGGTGTGCAAGCCGGCAACGTATTTGGCTTCGTTGCTTGTTTCGATCTCGCGCACAAGTTCAGAATCGCTTGAGCTTTTTTGCCGGTGTTTTTCGCATTAGTCAGCAGGAGGCAAGACAGCCGTGAGCCAACGCAACAACACGAAACTCGACCCTCAGGGTCAATCCGCTCATCACTCGAAACAAAATGAACTGTTTGGGGCTGACTCTAGTCAGTACATCTGGCAGCAGGCGGATTCTTTCGAACTCACTGACGCAACAGTGGACCTGCGGATTGTCTTGTTCCGCTGGCCAGAGCCGTCCCTTCTGCCAGGCTAATTTGCTGTTTGGCGCTCTCCCCGGGTTGGCTGTCCTTCTCTTCTCCGGATTGGGTCCTCCGATCAAGTCCCTGTAAACTGGCGCTACGAAATGAGTTGGGCGTGATTTCACTAAAGTCCCAGGCAGGTTGGTGCGATACAGCAACTGCTCGACAATCCGATGGAACCACGGAGGTCCAATGTCGCACCTTCACTATCAATTGATTCCATGCGAAAAATGCGCCAGTGAATTGTATGGGCCTATCCGCGTCAAGGTAAAGCCAACAGTTCCTCTGTCAGCGCAGCTCCAGTCGATCGAGAAGGCGGTTGCAGTGTCGCACCCCAATCACAAGGTCAATGGAGCCCGGCTCAAGCGTTACAGCGATTTTCAGTTTCCACGGTACTGACCAGCGACGGAATCGAGAGTTCTCGAGGAACTCAGATCAACGGCAGTCCCGCATCCTTCCTGAAGCCCTTTGCCCACCGAAAGAATTCCGGCGCCACGCGGCCGTCCCCGGACGACGCCACCGGAAGCCTGGTACTACCTGGTACCGCATTAGCCGAGCCCTTTCGCCTGCCGCGAAGTTTGACATCGCCTTTAGCGATGGGCTAAGGTCTCAGAATCTTCACGCAGTAGGTAGCGGAGGATTTCTGATGCAGATTTTGGTTTGCCTCAAGCAAGTTCCCGACAAGGATTCGCGTTACAAGATCGATTCTGCTGGTACCGGTATCGACGAGGAAGACCTCGTCTTCGAGACTAACGAGAGTGACCAATATGCCCTGGAAGAGGGCTTGCGGTTGAGGGAGAAGTTCGGCGGCGAAGTCGTGCTGCTGTCGCTAGGGGGCGAGCGCGTTTTGAAGTCGATCAAGAACGGTCTAGCCATGGGCGCTGACCGGGCGCTCCACCTGACCGGTTCAGAATTCCAGGGAAGCGACGCTTCGGTGGTGGCTTCCGCAATTCGGCGGGCCATGGCGACCGAGGCGTTCGATCTGGTTTTGACTGGAGTCCAGTCGGACGATCTCGGTTTCGGACAGACCGGAACCATTCTGGCAGAGCTGCTCGGTTGGGTGCATGCCACGATTGTTGTGGAAATCGACATTCAACCAGAAACCCGAACTGTTCGCGTGAAACGCGAACTCGAGAGCAACCTGTTCGAGCAGGTGGAGATCCCTTTGCCGGCGGTGCTTGCCATCCAGTCGGGGATTAACCAGCCCAGGTACGCCACGCTCAAAGGGATCATGCAGGCCAAGAAGAAGGAAATCAAAACCCTGACGCCGGCGATTCTCGGTATGCAGCCGGGCGATCTTGGGTCCACCGGATCGAGGGTCGACCACAGGAGGCTGTTTTTCCCAGAGAAACGGAAACAGACGGTGATGATCGAAGGCGAGCCTGAAGAGGCGGCGAAACGCCTGGTGGAGAAGCTTCGGAAGGAAGCTCGAGTCCTCTAGAAGGATGACGTTAGGCGGCATTTCGTTTGAGCTGCGTCTTCAGGTTGCGCGGGACCAGCGCTTCGGTTGCGAGGTCCGAATGGCTGTCGAGGGTGAATAGGCCGGTGTTGTCAGGCTGTCGTCATTCTCCGTCACACTGGCAATAACGAAGTTGGCAATCGAGTGGAGACTAGATGTCGGAAGAAATTCTGGTTCTGATCGAACATCGCGGTGGAAAGGCCAGAGCCATTTCATGGGAGGCTATCGGCTTCGGCCAGAAGCTGGCAGGCCTGCTCAATCGGGAGATGGCAGTTGTGCTCTTAGGCCACGAAGTCGATGCGCTGGCTGCGGAAATGACGCAGCGGTGTGGCCAAGCGGTCCTGGTTGCCTCAAGTCCACAGCTCGAAAGCTACACTCCGGAGGCGTATTGTGCCGTTCTTTCGCAACTGGTGTGCCAGCGTTCTCCATGGCTCCTGCTATTGGGTCACACGTATCAGGCGATCGACTTTGCTCCGCGGCTGGCAGCCATGCTGGGTCGGGGGCTGATTCCCAACTGTGTGGACTTTCGGTGGGATGGCACTCAGCTCACCTTCGTGCGCCAGGTATTCAATGGGAAGCTGAACCTGGAGGTTGGTTTCAAGGGCAGCCCACCTCACCTGGTCTCGCTGCAGCAGGGAGCCTTCAGTGCCTATGACGTCCAGTCCGCATCGAATCCGAAGCTGGTCCACGTGGATGCGGCTTTGACACCTGAAGTCCTCAAGCGAAAGGTGCTGGGCATACTCAAGACTGCGCAAGGGCAAGTTGACCTGACCCAGGCTGATATCATCGTCGCGGGTGGCCGAGGTTTGGCGAACAAGGAGAAATTCCAGATCATCCTCGACCTGGCACAGGTCCTAGGCGCCGGCGTTGGCGCTTCCCGTCCGGTGACCGATGGAGGCTGGCTGCCCAAAGAACATCAGATCGGCAGTTCTGGCCAAACGGTGGCGCCAAAACTGTACATTGCTTGCGGCATATCGGGCGCGATTCAGCATTTAGTTGGGATGTCGAACTCTGGCTGCATCGTGGCAATTAACAAGGATCCTAACGCGCCCATTTTCAGTATTGCTGACTACGGGATCGTCGGGGATGTGTTCAAGGTCGTCCCGGTGCTGATCGAAGCGGCTAAGGAAATCAGGAAGTGAGTTGTCACGATTCGGGCGGAGCGAGCATGAGGACAGGGCCCGGCGGAGCGTCGCCGGCAGAGGCGCATCCGAGTCGAGCTACCGTGGCTAGGGCCGGCCAGGAGCCCGCCAACAGTTGCAGCCAGCCCATCCGTGGTTTGGCCTACTGGGATACGCCCCGTGCTTTCACTTTGTGGCAACGAATTCAGATCGCTCTGCTCTCGCGGGCCGGAGCCTGGATCATCCGATGGCTGGGCTCGACGCTGCGCTGGGAGAGTGAAGGTGGCGAACCGCTGGAGCAGGTTCACACGGAAGGCCGGAGCGCCATACTGGTCTGTTGGCATTGCTGCACTTTTGCCAGCACCTACTATTGGAGGCAGCGTGGCATCGTCGTGATGTCCAGCCAGAACTTCGAATCCGAATGCCTGGCCGGCGCACTGAGAAGGCTCGGCTACGGGCTTGCGCGCGGATCAAGTTCGCGAGGAGGGCTCAAGGCGCTGGCCGAAATAGCTCGATACCTGCGCAGCGGCAAGGACGCCGGGTTTACGGTGGATGGTCCTCGAGGGCCACGGTTCGAAGCAAAGCCCGGACCCATGTTGCTTGCCAAGCGCACCGGGGATCCCGTCTTGTGCTTTCATGTCTCGCTCCAGCGTAAGATCCAGTTGAAGACTTGGGACCGGACGCAAATCCCTCTGCCGTTCTCCAAGGCCTTCATCTTGAAGGCGCCGCCGATCTATCTGACCAAAGACGCCAGCGAAGCTCAGCTGAAAAGTGGGATTGCGACAATGCAGAGCACGTTGGAGGAACTACGAGGTCGCGCCGAGGCGCGCTGGAACTAGGCAAGGACCGTGGTGCGCAGGCCGCGGGCACTGATGTGCCATAAGGTCCCCTTTCCATATGCTAAGGTCTGGACTTCGTTCGCTGGATCGTGGCGAGGCTTGCCCGTACTCTCTAGAGAACGATTGCTGTCGCGTCAACAATCCCATCTGATTCTGTAGTCGAAAGTGCAAAGACGCTGCGGACGCGGCCTGCGACGAAACGTCTGGGTTTTAACCGCGCTGCGCTTGCGGGCTTGACAGACCGGCTCACCTTGTTGTCGATGAAGCCTTTTGCTCTTAACCTGGATAAGGTAGATTCCGATAACCTTGTTCTGATTGCTGCCTTGCAGCGTGAAGTACGACACCCCGTCATGGATAACCTCGTTCCCAGGTCGGAGCAAACGAAGCTCAATCGGTGGCTTGAAGAGATCAGCCGCAAGAAGAAGACCGACTACGTTTTCGAGCTAGAGATGTGGATCAAGTGCTTCGACCGCTTTTTCCGCACGAAGAACCAACCCTCGGAAGATGGGGAGGCGAGGACGTTCCTGCTTAAAGACTTCCGCCAGGAACTGGCGATCGTGTGCGATGTGACGTTGCGCATGAGTTTCCTGGCTAACGAGATCATGAGCGAGGAACGCTCGAACCTGCTGCAGTTCGACAAGTACGTCAGCAACAGCCTCAAGCGGGACTATGTGATGGACAACTTTCTGAATCGTCTGCTCGCTCAGCTAACGCCTGACGATTCGCTGGCTCTTTTGCTGGAAGCCCTCTCCGATCTCCGTTCGATCATGGACGACCTCGTCAGAATGCCTGAGGTCCCGTTCAAAACTTTCACCTCGATGGGGAAACTCATCAATCGTGAGATCAAGCAGTGCCGCTATCTCGAAATGCTGGTGGCTTACAAATTCAAGGTGTACTACGACCGCGTGGAGAATCCCGCCATTGCTGCGCTGGTCAAGCGCGTCCGGCATGAAGCCCTTCGGCAGGATTTGGCGAAGGTCTTCTTGGAATTGTTTCGCTTGCTTCGTTACCTGGAGTGCATCGAGCGCGACCTCAGTCGAGACCAGCCATTAAAGCACTCTTTGCTGGTGTTCTCACTGGTCAACTCGGAGCTGCGGCAGCTTTTCGATTTCATCGAAACACGAATTTGCCGCCACCCCGATGTCAGCCAAGAGTGCATCGATACCCTGGACGCGGCGATTTTTTGTAACAGTTCAGGGTGTAACTATCGGGGAAGCAGTGAGGCCACCTGTTGACGGCGGCGATGGCAAGCAATCGCGGCGGAGAGATAGGCCAAGATATTGAGACGCTGCAGATCACAGGTTCCGGCGACCGTCAACAAGCGCGCCGTGGCCAGCTCCCCGTTGGCGCTGCGGTTGCCAAAGCAGATCTTACGCCATTGCACCCCCGTGCGCAGCG
>VFZK01000217.1 GCA_016871215.1 Acidimicrobiia bacterium
GCTCCCAAGTCCGCAAAGGGATGGGCGCACAGGTCATGGCTTCTCTGCGCAACTTGGCCATCTCGCTGCTCCGTATGGCCGGTGCCCGCTACATCGCCCCTGCGCTCCGCCATTGCGCCCGCCTCGGTCCCCAAGTCTTGCGCCTCATCGGCCTCCGACTTTGACGGGGCCGTGCGAATTTTATTTGTGTGCAACTTGATTTTCATTATATTCAAATCAAGGAATAGGAGATGGCGACTGCGGACCCTCTAACAGAACTAGCAGACCGCTCGAAACCGTTTCATGCGTCGTCGACACGAGAACAGGCAGGCTCGCGCGATCTGGAAGAAAACCGATACACCTTGCGCCGCGAGCAGGTGCTTCCGCTCCCGGTGGCCCGGGTGTTTTCGTTTTTCGCGCGCGTCTCCAACCTCGAAACAATCACACCGCCCTGGCTGAGCTTCAGAGTGCTTTCTAAACCGATTCCGGAATGCAGTTCCGGCATCACTGTTGACTACTGGCTGCGATGGCGTGGATTGCCGATCCGCTGGCGCACGCAAATCACGACTTGGGACCCGCCTCGTCAGTTCCAGGACGTACAACTTGCCGGGCCTTACCGCCATTGGGAGCACACGCACTTCTTCGAGGCAATCGGGCAGGAGACACGGATGACGGATGTGTTGCGTTACTCGCTTCCCTTCGGCGCTCTGGGCAAGCTCGTACACTGGCTCGTTGTCGCCAGGGACCTGGAAGCGATCTTCGACTACCGGGCTAAGCTAGTTGCAAGTCTCCTCGGCGCCGAGGGCAACAGGGCCTCCGAATCCTGAGTCGCCGCAGACTGCTTCGGAGAATGGCGCTTGACCAACAGGCTATGAGGCCACTCGCATGGGCAACCGATTGCTCGTCTATCAAAGTCGCGTTCGGGCTCCAGCAGCCGCGGTATTTCAATGGCACGCAAGACAGGGCGCCTTTCAGCGATTGTCACCGCCGTGGAAGGATGTTGAGTTGGTTGCCGACAGCGGTGGCATCGCGCCGGGTAGTCGCAAAGTCGTGAGCATGTCCGTTGGTCCGCTGCGGCAGCGGTGGGTCGCTGAGCATCGAGAGTGGGTGCCGGGCCGGGAGTTCAGCGACGTGCAGGTCGAGGGCCCTTTCGCGCTCTGGGAACACCGCCACCTGTTTGAGCCAGACGGCAACGACAGTTGCATCCTAGAGGATCGGGTCGAGTACAAGCTCCCGCTAGGTTCTGTCGGAGACTGGGTGGCAGGAAGACTCGTGGACCGCCAGCTGTCTGCCCTGTTCGCCTATCGACATCGCGTCACTTGCGGCGACCTCGCCTTGCATCGGCGATACTCCCGGCTGGCTCCTCAAAGGGTTCTGGTCTCGGGCGCCTCGGGGCTGGTGGGCTCAACACTGACCCACTTTCTTCGCTCCGGTGGCCACGAGGTTACGCGGCTGGTTCGGGTCAGAAGACCACCTGAAGAGAAGGCAGTCTACTGGAATTCCATCACGAAAGAGCTTCATGCGCCACACCTGGAAGGACACAACGCTGTTGTTCACCTCGCTGGAGAAAGCATTGCATTGCGCCGGTGGAACGAAACCCGCAAGGCTCGCATCCATGACAGCCGCGTTGAGGGCACGTTGCTGCTGTGCAGCGCCCTATCAAAACTGGCTCGTCCACCACGCGTGCTGATTTCTGCCTCGGCGATTGGCTACTACGGAAGCCGCGAAGACCAGCTGCTCGACGAAGACTCTGCGGCTGGGAAGACCTTTCTCGCTGCGGTGTCGCAAGCTTGGGAAGAGGCCGCCCGCACCGCGGAGCGCGCGGGAATTCGGGTGGTGCTTCTTCGGACCGGTGTCGTGCTTTCTCCTTCCGGCGGCGCTTTGGCGAAGATACTGCTACCTTTTCGCTGGGGCGCTGGAGGCGTTGCGGGTCCTGGAAACCAATTCATGAGCTGGATATCTCTGGACGATCTGCTCGGTGCCATCCTTCACTGCCTGGCAACAGAAGACATCCGAGGACCCGTCAACGCTGTAGCGCCCACACCGGTAAGGAATCGTGATTTCACTCGTGTGCTCGGCACTGTGCTTCGGAGACCGGCGTTACTGCCAGCCCCTGCGAAGGTGCTGAAGCTGGCATTGGGTGAGCTGGCAGACGAGCTGCTCCTTGCGAGTTTGCGCGTCGATCCCGGACGCCTCCGTAGCACCGGATACGAGTTCCTTTACCCCGAGGTTGAATCGGCCTTGCGACACATGCTTGGGAAAGAGGACGTCTCTTCTTGCGAAGTTAGACGTTCGCGCGGGGCGCCGGGTGTGTAGCCCGGGATGGGGTGCTGTCTTCAAGGGAAATCAGCAAGTCAGACAGCTGCTGGCGCACTCTCGAACGGCACTCGTCACATCGCCTGGAAGCAAGGGGAAAAGGGTTGCTTGAGCGATCAGATTATTCCGTTTTCTACCGGAAGGGATTCCCATGGGGGAGTTCGAGCTTCTTCACTGGAGGTACGATTGCAAAGGCTCGCCATTATCGGCTCAGGCATCGCAGGCCTCGGATGCGCCCATTTCCTTCATCGAGACTACGAGATTACGCTGTTCGAGCGGAACGACTATGTGGGTGGTCACACCAACACGATCGTCGTGAACGACCAAGGCCAGCAGCTGCCCATCGACACGGGCTTCATGGTGTACAATGAGGTTACCTATCCGAACCTCACCCGGCTCTTTGGGGAGCTGGGAGTCGTAACCAAGCCGACATGCATGTCGTTCGGCGTTCAGCATCTACCCACAGGCCTGGAATATTGCGGCTCGAGCCTGGACTACCTGTTTGCCCAAAGAAGGAATCTTCTGAATCTCCGCTTCATACGCATGCTCGTCCAGGTGGATCGCTTCAACCGTGAAGCGGTGGCCGCCGTCGACGACCCGCGCTGGTCTGGAGCGACATTGCAAGAGTACGTGGCAACTCGAGGTTACGGAAACGACTTTCTCAGCCTTTACCTCGTCCCCATGAGCGCAGCCGTATGGTCGGCATCCCAGGAGTCGATGCTGGAGTTTCCCGCTCAAACACTTCTGCGCTTTTTTCACAATCACGGGTTTCTTGGAATGCACACGCAATACCCCTGGAGAACTGTCGACGGTGGGGCGCAGTCGTATGTCAGGCGCCTGATTGCGCCATTTGCAAGCCGTATCCAGCTCGCTCGGCCGGTGGCTCGCCTCGCTCGCCAGGGTAGCCAGGTCCTTGTCATCACCACCGACAACAGGGTGCATGCCTTCGAGAAAGCGATTCTGGCCTGCCATGCGGATCAGGCGCTCCGGTTGTTGACAGATGCCGATCCCGACCAGCGACGGCTTCTGAGCCGGTTCAGCTATCGAGCGAACCAGGCGATCCTGCACACCGACAGCAACGTGATGCCAAAGACGCGCCGGGCGTGGGCCAGCTGGAACTACCGCGTGGATTCCAGACGCCCCTCGGGAGCTTCCACCGTGTACTGGATGAATCGCCTGCAGAGCCTGGGCAGCCAGCGGCAGTATTTTGTTTCCATCAACGATCCAGGTGTTGTGGATCAAGCCAAAGTGCTGAAAGAAATCCAGTATCATCATCCCCTGTTCGACGCGGCAGCCGTGCGGGCCCAGATGGAATTGCCCGGACTGAATCGGATCTCATCCGAACAGACTGTCTATTTCTGCGGAAGCTACTTCAGATACGGCTTTCACGAAGACGCTTTCAATTCTGCGCTGGACCTCTGTTCCACGCTGCTTGGGAAGCCTATGTGGAAGGCTGCATGAACTCTTGCCTTTACGAATGCCGGTTGGGGCATTACCGCTTGAAACCTAAACCATACCGATTTGGGTTCCGCCACTTCATGTTTTATTTGGACTTGGACGAACTGCCCACGCTTGATCAGAAGCTCAGGCTGTTCAAGCGCAACCGGGCTGGGCTGTTCAGCTTTTTCGATGCGGACCACCTCCGCGAGAAACAGGGCGACGTTCGGAAGAATCTGACTGCCTACCTGAAAAGGAACGGTGTCGAACTCGGGTATGGCAAGGTGTGGCTTCTGACGCACACGCGCATGTTTGGCTACGTTTTCAATCCCGTTTCGTTTTACTTCTGTTTCGATGAACGAGGTGAACCTCTCTGTGCCGTGCCCGAAGTCAACAACACCTTCGGTGAGATGAAGCCCTTTTTGTTGGACCGAACGACCTGGAAGGCCGGCAGTTTTCGCCAGCGCATCCCAAAGCTGTTCTATGTGTCTCCCTTCATGAACCTGGACGTCAGATTCGAATTCGATCTGTCCATTCCGCAGGACACGGTTTCGATCCAGATCGAAGATTTCGACGCTGAGGAGAGGATCTTCCGCGCTTCGCTGCATGGAGTGCGAAGACCTTTGACAGACCCAAGGCTGGCTTGGTATACGCTGAAGTATCCCTGCTTGACTCTGCGGATCGTCCTAGCCATTCATTGGCACGCGTTGCGTTTGGTTCTCAGACGCGTGCCGTTTCACCGCAAGGCGGTGAACCCGGAGATGCAGCAAGGCTTATATGCCCCCATTTCCAGGACAGCGGTGAAGAGCTAGAGCCGTGCCGCATAATTCTCAAGCCAACTTAGCATGCTTCGACAGTTCCCGAGAGGCTGCACTAACACCGAAATCGTCTTCTCTGGGAGTGTCCTGACGCCAAATGGAACCTGAACATTCGCTGCACCGAGCCACATCAAGAGCCGGGACACTGCGCTGGCTGTCAGAGGCGAACCCAGTTCTTAGACTCTTCGAATCGCTGCTTCACGGAGCACTTCTGCCCATGCAGCGAGGTTCAATGCGGGTCGACCTGCCAGATGGCCGTGTTTGGACGTTCGGCCAAACGGAGATTCCCGCTTCGGACGCGGTCGCTTCCCCAGCGCGCATTCGAGTGCGCAACCCTGTCTTTTTCCGGAAATGCGTTTTGTTTGGCGACATCGGGTTCGGCGAATCCTACGTAGACGGCGACTGGGAAACCGAGGACATCGCGGCCGTTGTTTCTTGGTTTATTCTCAACATGGAAGACTCCCCAACGCTGTCGGGGGCGCGCAGAAAAAGCTGGCGTGTGAACTGGTTGGGTTCGCTAAACCAGTGGCAGTACTGGCTGAGTCGCAACAGCCTCGCTGGCAGCAAACGCAACATCGGCGCTCACTACGATCTAGGCAACGACCTGTTTCGGACCTTCCTCGATTCCAGTCTCGCATACTCCTGTGGCTGCTTCGTTGCGCCAAACCAGACACTTGATGCGGCCCAGGAAACCAAGTACGACCGGCTCTGCCGGAAGCTTCGTATCTCGCCGCACGATCGGGTGCTCGAAATCGGCTGTGGCTGGGGTGGATTCAGTCTTCACGCTGCGAGCCGTTATGGTTGCCACATCACAGCGATTACTATTTCGGAAAAGCAGTTCGAGTATGCCAGATCGCGCATTCGCGAGGCTGGCCTCGAAAACCGAATCGACGTCCGCGTGCAGGACTACCGGGAAGTGGAAGGTGCGTTCGACAAGATCGTGTCCATCGAGATGCTCGAAGCGGTGGGGTACGGATACCTCGATGTGTTCTTCGCCAAATGCCACCAACTCTTAAAGCGCCAGGGACTGCTGGGCCTCCAGGTCATAACCTGCTCCGACCATCGATTCGAAACCCTCCGCAAGAGAGTGGATTGGAGCCAGAAGCACATTTTTCCCGGCTCGTTGATTCTTTCGATCGCCGCCATCAATGCGTCCATCAACCGGACGGGCAGCCTCTTTCTGCACCATCTGGAAGATCTCGGTCACTGCTATGCATCCACCCTGTCGGTCTGGCACCAAAGATTCAACGAGAGTGTCGGCACAGTTAGATCTCTAGGTTTCGACGATCGTTTCATTCGCAAGTGGAACTACTACCTGATGTACTGCCAAGCGGCTTTTGCGATGCGTCACAATAGCGTCGTTCAGGCAATCTACACCCGCCAGAACAACCACAGCCTCGACAACGGATGAAGAGCCGGCCGGTCCCGGATCGGAGGCAGCGTGACTTAGCGTTTAGCTAGCAGGCCCCGCCTGCAGCGAACCTCCTCGGGACAACCGGCCTCGGCTCACCGACCGGCGCGAGTGCACTTAGCGGAGTCTTTTCCGTACATAGCGGAGGGAAGTTTATGAACATTCCATCATGGACACCGCGCACAGCATTGAAAACGCTGTTCGGCAGCATCTTTGTTGTCATGTTCGGTATCACAGTGACCACGAGTCTGAAGAGTAACTTGTTTGAAGTCCTGCCCGGCATGCTCGATCATCCCTGGACAGCCGCCACTCTCTGGGATGCGTATCTCGGCTTTGTGATTTTCTATGTCTGGGTCGCCTACAAGGAATCCACGCTGGGAGGGCGCATTGTTTGGTTTCTTCTGATCATGGGGCTTGGAAACATCGCCACGTCCTGCTACGTGCTCCTTCAGCTGTTTCATCTCCCCAAACAAGCACCCGTAGAAGCATTACTCTTGAGATCATGACAGCTCTAACGCTCATTCTTGCAGCCACCCTTATCATGAGCGGCATCATGTTCGCCGTTTGGCTCATTGCCTTGCGCCTTGGGAATGCAGGCATTGTCGACATTGCCTGGGCAGGGGGCTTTTCTGTTCTCGCGGCCTTTTATGCTGGCGCCGCTGGCGGCAACCCTACCAGGAGGCTGCTGGTGACTCTGATGGTGGGGCTCTGGAGCCTCCGCTTAGCCCGATACCTCTACCGCCGCGTGAGGGCACACCACCCTGTCGAAGATGGCCGGTACGCGCAGCTCCGGCGCGAGTGGGGCAGCCAGTTCAACGTGAAGTTGCTCTTCTTCTTCCAACTTCAAGCGCTGCTAAACGTTGTCCTTTCGCTTCCGCTCCTGCTAGCTGGCCTGAATCGGACCCCATACCTGTACGCCATCGAATGGTTCGCGTGCGCCCTGTGGGCGACGGCCCTCGTAGGAGAGTGGCTCGCTGACACCCAGCTGGAGCGCTTCAAAGCGAATCCAGATAACCGTGGAAGAGTTTGTGAAGAAGGACTATGGCGCTACTCCCGCCACCCGAACTACTTCTTCGAGTGGCTAGTGTGGGTGAGTTACTTTCTGTTTGCGTCGGCTTCGGCGTACGGTTTGTTGACCATCTACTGTCCCGCCCTGGTGCTTTACTTTCTTCTGAGAGTCACGGGCATTCCAGTGACAGAGCAGCAAGCGCTCCGCAGCAAGGGCGAAGCCTACCGAAGATATCGAGGGACGACGAGCCCATTCGTTCCTTGGTTCAGACGGTCCTCCGGAAGTGTGAGCTGAAGGCTGTTCGCGGAACGCCTTGGGAAGTTGAGAGAGCGAGTCCGGTACTAGCGCCCGTCCCAAGGATGCGGTGGGGTTCAACGGGTCATGAACGTTATGAGCTCAGCTGAATCGCCGCAGAAGCCCAAGGCCGGGACACGGGTTAAAAGCGGGCCACCGGAAGCGCGCAGTCTTGTCGATTTCCTGGTCGAGAGAAACTGCCTGCCCGACTGGCTGATTCGTTTGGGAATTCGGCTGCTGTTGGCCGAGCGCCTGCGGCGAGAGAACAAGAGCAGTCTCAAGCTGCAGCAGAGCCACTTCGCCCGGTTCGTTTCGATGCTCAAGAACAGCCCCATTGCCGTCAATACGGTCGACGCCAATCGGCAGCACTACGAAGTGCCTGCCGAGTTCTTCCAAAACGTGCTAGGGGAGCATTTGAAGTACAGTTGCGGCTATTGGCCCGAGGGAACGCGCAGCCTGAGCGACGCGGAAGCCTTGATGCTGGGAATTGTCTGTTCGCGCGCCGAACTCCACGATGGGCAACGCATTCTTGAACTTGGGTGTGGCTGGGGTTCGCTAGCCCTCTGGATCAGCCAACGCTATCCGAGTTGCGAGATCACGGCGGTAACGAACGCCGCCTCCCAGAGGAACTACATCGCATCGGTGATCCAACATCGACATCTGCGAAACCTGCGCGTCGTGACGGCGGACATGAACGATTTCGAACCCGCCCGGAGCTTCGACCGGGTGATCTCTGTTGAGATGTTCGAGCACATGCGGAACTACGAACTTCTCATGGCCAGAATCGCCAGCTGGCTGGTTAGCGGCGGAAAGCTGTTTGTCCACATCTTCGCGCACCGAAAGTACGCCTACCTGTTCGAAGATCAGGGAAGTTCCGACTGGATGGCACGCCACTACTTTGCGGGTGGCATGATGCCGTCCGACGATCTCCTGCCGCAGTTTCAGCGGGATCTGCGGCTACGGCGGCATTGGCGGCTGAATGGCAGCCACTACGCACGCACGGCCCAGGCTTGGCTGGAGAATATGGATCGTAACCGGGCAACGATTTCCGTTCTGTTCTCGAAGACCTACGGTCCAGACCAGGTCGAACGCTGGCGGGCCCGCTGGCGGGTCTTCTTGATGGCTTGTGCCGAGCTGTGGGCATATCGCGGTGGCGAGGAGTGGCTGGTAAGCCACTACTTGTTTGAGAAGGATTAGACGTAGCGAGAGCCAATGAAGGTCGTGGCTCTGCGCCATCCATTGGGCGGAACCTTCCTTTGCCTTCCTTCCGGCGTTGCAGCCAATTCCACTCCCTTGCCGCTGGCAGATTTTGCCATCAGCAGATTCCAAGACTCGCCTGCGCCCCCCGCTCCTCGGCCGGTGAGCTGTGAGAGAATTCAAATCAGCCGGGGCTGAGAAGCTCCTGCTGGAGCCCCTCGGACCGAGGCCAAGCACGGCTTGCCTGAAAGCTTGTACTCTCGGTTTCTCACAGCTCGCCGCTGCTCCAAGTTGAGGGCGAGTCGTGGCTCGTAACTGCCGAATCGCGCGGAGATTCCGTCACCTTCAGTTTCGGGAGACGATCAGCCCCTCGCGGCGACCGTAGCATCCAAGCACCAAACCCTGGCGGCGGTCATTGACAGCCGTCGCAGGCCGAGGCCAGAGATAATGAAAAACAGACTCATACTAAGTTGCACTCAAAGAGATATTAACAACCCAGTCGAAGCCGGTAATCGAAGCGACGAGTTGGCGATGGTTTTCTAAGTAAAGAACCGCTTGAACCAGGCGGTCTTCGACGCCCTCCAAACTGTTG
>VFZK01000218.1 GCA_016871215.1 Acidimicrobiia bacterium
GAAAAGCTTCATCCAATGCCCGTTTTCACGACTCAGCGCCGACCAAAAGTATCTGCCCAGTCTTGGTGCATACAATTTTATGCACCAAGCACCAAACCAAAAGGCTGATTCGGTGCATAATTTGGGTATTAGGAGTTCCATGCTTGCCTCCGGAGCAAGAGGCCAGAGGTTCGAATCCTCTCGGGCGTACCAACTTAGCGATCTCTGTCTGATCTAAATTCCATCAGAACTCAGTGCAGCTTCGTGTCTGTTTCTGGCTCGGATGAGCGATTGCGGATCTTGAGGAAGCCCGAATCGTCAAGAAAGAGGATGCGCGTGGAATCCGCGTCGAAAATGCGTCCGGTGACTTGCTCGATCATCGAGAAGCGGGTGACAGCGAAAACGTTGACTCCCGGAAGGACTGTGCCTTGCGTGCGAACTCTGGGGCTACGCGCTTCCACCCGGTAATCGCTGACCACGAGCGTTGCGAGCAGGCTGAGGCTGAACGTGATTGTCGTGCTGTTGATCAATCGCACGTTGGCCGCCGTCACGCCTGGGCTCGGCAGGCTTGCGCCGGTCGGAATGAAAACCACGTCCGGCGTGGACGGGAACATGTTGAAGTTGGAGCCGGTGATCGTGAAGTTGCTGATCGCTTGCCCAGGGTTGCCGATGATGGGATTCAGCGAGGTAATGAGCGGTGCTGGAACGATCGTAAACACGTCGTTGAAAGTGATGAGGCCCGTGCGTGCGGTCACCGTCCTTTCGCCGGCAAGCGCGGCTGTGTTGATCGTGATCACGGCTGCCAACGAGGTTGCGCTAACCACGTTGACGGAACCGACCGTCACCGCAGTTCCGGAAATGCTCAGTGTGGTGGCACCTTGGACGAAACCAGCACCCTCCATCGTGACATTCACCGTCGATCCGACAGCGCCCACGCTAGGAATCAGCCGGAGGCCGGCGGTAGAAGTGCTCGCACTGTGCGAGCGCCACCGGATGCGACAACGCCTTTCGGACCTGATCCAGAGTCACGCCCGGCGCGGCGATCAGCGCATGCTGAATCCGCGATATTGTTTCGCCGATGATTTTCAGATCGTGCTCGAAAAGCAGATCGTAGCTGCGATGGATCGTACCGGCGAGCGTGTTCTCAATGGGGATCACACCATATCGCGCCTGGCCGGCTGTCACTGCGTTGAATACATCCTCCAACGTCTCGCGCGGCAGCAGCCTGGCCTGAGGCGTGAGCAATCGCAGCGCGGCGTCTTCGCTGAAGGCGCCCTAGCTTCCCTGATATGCGGCATCGTAGATCTCCGGCATGCCTTCGTAGGATAGATCAACTACTGCCGGTTTGGATCGCGCCAATATCGCGCTTTTTCGTATTCGGCGTTCGCCCGCTTCGTATCGCCCTTGCTTTCGTAGTACCGGGCGAGCCGCTCATGCGCCCTCGCACTGGTGGGATCGCTCAGCTCATCCATGATCAGCTGCTCTTCGAACGTCGTCGGACGGGGAGGCAGCCCGGAAGTGTCAAACTTGTCTGCATCCGGAGGTCTTGGGGTTCGCTGAACGGCAGGTGCCGGCGCCGGAGCCGCTTGTCCTGTCGTCGAAGGGTTGTTCCCGGTACTTGGCGAATACGCGATCTCGAGTCGGCGTTGCGGTCCGCTGTCTGCTGGAATGGTGATTGTCGCGAATTGTTCGCGACCGCCGGGGTAATACATCCAGAAGACGTCGTACGTCTGTCCTTTTTTGAAGACCGTATAAAACCCGCCGGTGTCATCAACGAAAGGCGCCCGTTCGACCGGATCCGCATTCTTGCCGCAGCTCACGATTCTGAGGTCGGGCAATTTTTTATCCGGAAACGGATTGCCGTTCGGAAACGTAATCGCTCCGGCAAACTCGACATAGTCCGCGGGCAGTTCTTTGGCATCCCGCGATCGCCCCAGCGACGCCAGCATTGCCTGGTTGGCCGCCGACTGCCGCATGACCGAAAACCAGCGATCGCTGCCGACGTACCCGCCGTTGATCCCGTTGGCCGCGTTCTGACCCGGCGCTGGAGCGGGAGTGACAGCGACATTCGCCGCCAGCCTATACACCTTCTGCGCCTGTTGGCCAGGCAGGACAATGAGCTCTTCGCGCACGGCCTGAAAGCCGTTTTTGCGAATTTCAATCTGATGGGGTCCGGCCGGAAACTGCCGGCGCACGAAGGCGCTGCCAGCTGGAATCGTGCCCTGAAGAACACCATCGACGGATAAATCACCACCCATATCAATGAATATCTCCAGGGATCCGAACCTCTGCTCCACGCGGGCGTCTCCGGTGCGCAGGGCGGAAACGGGCAGCTGTGCCAGCATCTTGTTTGCTCCAGACGTTGTAACTTCGGGCTTCTGAGGCCGGCCTCTCAGTTGTTGTGCAACTCTCGGAACGTTCGCCTGAAGGTACTCCCTTAGCAGCTCGGGGGTCAGGCGTCCCTGCGGATCGCCGGCTTCGCCCCGCATGGCACGGAGCCAAAAGTAAGTCATCAAGCCATGTTGACGTTCGTTGTACCAAGTCGCGATTTCGGAACTACCGCTGGCAGAAACCACCACGTCATTGGGAAGCATTCCTGTGGGATTTTCGATTCGGATCGTCAGGGGACTTGCATCCTTAATTAAGGTCGGAGATTTGTCGGAATCGGTTTGCCCGCTAAAACACGCCTCCAGTATCACAGTCACGCTGCGCGCGCGAAGATTGGTCAGATCGGCATAAAGCTCTTTCAGGGAGTATGCGCTGTCGGGCGTTGGGACATATTGCGGGTCGTAATCCCACGGGATCAGGTATCCCTCATTCCTGGCAACATTCGGAGCCCCGTGACCGCTGTAATAAATGAAGACATCCGATCGACCAGGAATCACACGCGCCGGCAATTGTTGCCGGAAGAGAGGCTTCAAGCGGCCAATGGACGCCTGACCGTTCGTTAGGAATAGAATTCTCGACTCCGAGTATCCCAACGTTTGTTGGAGAACACGCCGAACCGCTTCCGCATCATTGATCGCAAACTCCACGTCCGGAACATCGCGATGTTCGTAGTCCTGTATTCCAACCACGACCGCTACGGCATCCGGATTTTGTGCAGACGTACGGATGGGCTGATCCGCTTCATCCAGGAGCGGCCGCTGCTGACCTAACGACAGGCTCCCGAGGATGAGCAGTGCAATCGTCACAGCCAGGATGATGGTGCTAGCGCGACTCAAAGCGTTGACTCCAGCAAATAAAAAATTTCGGCCAATTATAGTCGACCGGCCTCAAAATGACGAACTTCGCACCTAGTTTTACTTGAATGCGAAAACTTGATCTAAATAAGTCAAGTTTTCACCTGGGACTTCGGCACATCGCGTACATGCCTCGTCGGTCTGAGGCGTGGCCTCGCTAGAACTTGATCAATGCGGCTTCCATCTCCGGCCGCGTTACCGGATCCGCGGGCGCGAATTCCCTGGACTCCCTGAGTTGCAGGAAACCGGCCTCCGTCGCATTCATGATGGCGTTGAATGCGGGATGTGTCGGAGCGGTATCCATAAATGGAGATGACTCGGCGCCGATATGTTTTGTAGGCAGGTTTGTGTCACCGGTCGACAAAGCGGAAAGGTCTTCCAGGAGCATGGCGAACTCGGCGCGAGTGACGATCTGACCTGCTTCTCCACTGAGACCGCGAAATCCGGCGGCGAGGAATTCTTCACGTGAAGCCGGTTCCCCGGCGTTCTCCAGGGCAGCCGGCAGATTTGTATTCCCGACGACCGCATCCACGATATCGCCCGCGGTAAATTGCTGGGGCGCGGCTTCGGTGGTGGACTCTTGAACGGGAATTTTCGAGGAGTCGGCGTCGGACCCTGGGCGTACGCCAATCAATATGATGCCGATGACAATGACGACGACCACAACAAGAGCAAGCATCGGCAGCTTCGGGTTCGCCGGGGGTTTCGCTACAGGGGGCTTCGGCGTGTACGAAGCCCAGTCGAGCCGATAAAGCTCGACGGCCTCCTCTTTCCCTTTCAGTTCCGCCGTTCCCGCCGATTCGACGCCAATACCCATGCTGCGCGCCGTTTCAACGAGGCTTTGGGAGACGAAGATTTGATCCGGCTGAGATTGGTGCTCCACACGCGACGTCGTGTTGACCACGTCACCGTAGACGTCACTATTTTTGATCAGACCCAATCCGTGGTGCAGACCGATCCGAATGTGGATCTACTGGCTCTTCCCGCGCTCCTCATTGTGCTGGGCAATTGGCTGCTGCATGGAAATCGCTGCGTTGAGACAATCTTCGGGCTTCGTGAACATCGCCATGATGGCATCGCCAATCGTTTTGACGATGCGGCCGCCGTGTCTTTCGATAATCGGGAACAGCAGGTTGTTATGCCGCTGTACCATCGCAAGACCTTCCACGTCGCCCTGGCTTTCGAAGAAAGATGTCGAACCGCGAATATCCGTAAAGAGAATCGTACCGGTGTACGCAGCTTTGCAAGTTCGAGATCCACCTGAGACCGGGTTTTCAGAAGTTCCTCGATCTTATCCATGCCCGTTAGCGCTTGAAAATGCGATACGCGGCCACGTCCTGAAACCAGTCCGCGTCGGAAAGTCTGGAGAGCTTCTCATTAAGGCTGGTGATCAGTCCGGTAGTCTGAGGATCGTAGACTTTGAATACGGCTTCCTGGAAATCGGTACCGACCAGATCGACGTCCCGTCGGGTGGCGATGACGGTGACTTTCTCTTCTGAAGACGGAGCCCCGGTCGGCAGCGTCGCGGTCAGCCGGATCCCTTGTCGCTGTTGCTCATCCGGCGGGAAACGGAACGTTGTTCCGGCCCGTATGAGTTTCTCGCGATGAAAGCGGTTCGGGACAAGCGTAGTCACGGCGCCGTCTGCGCCAACATTAAATACATGAATGTAAGCATCTCTTGTGACCGTGACGGTCATCACCAGATTCTCGCCTTCGGTGAACACGCTTTTCCCCAGTGTGATATCCGCTCTGAAGTTCGGATCGTGCCGGACAACGCGAGGCGGCGTGACCTTTGCCTTCACGCGAACTTTCCAGTTCACAAAAAACTTTCCTGCGGATTCCAGCACCTCCGGACGATTGTCGATGATCTGCTGATCGACGATCAGGCCGTCCGCGAATGCCTGCACGAGATCCACGGCAACCTGGCTGTTCTCGAGAACTGTTTTGCCCGACACCTGAACACCATTGGCCTTTTCGACGGCTTTCCGAAGAGCTTCGTTCAGTGCCGCACGACGAGTCTCACCGAGAGTCTGGTTTTCGCCCATGGTGACGAAAGCCTCTTCCTCGGTCCATGGAAGGTCCTTGACATCTTGCAGGAAGGGGACGAACAGGAGCAGAAGAGCAATCGCCCTCATGGAATCCTTCAGCGCCGGAGGGTCGAAATGGCCTTGGTCGCATCGATCATTGATTTTGCGTTCTGGTGATCTTCCATGATGTAATTCGTGACTGCCAGACCAACGAACATAAGCAGCAGCGTCCACGTCACCGGATCCTTTCGTACGATCAGGCGATCGTAGTGACCTTTCCAGTCATAAAGAAACCACATGAGTACGGTTGCCATGGATGTGAGAATGCCTGCGAGCGCGGCAGCATTCGTTGGCAGGAGCGGTCTGAGCCATCGGAGGATCTTTCCCTTCGGCGTCTCATGATCTCTCTCAATCACGCCAGCGATTTGCCTTGCGAAAAACGCCGCATTCGACGCAAACCGGGACTCCGGAAATTCCTGAAGCAATGTTGTGAAATTGGAAAGTGCGGCAGGACCGTTTGCTTCGTTCACTGCGAGCAGCCCAAGGTTGTAGTGAACCGTGTCAAGGTTACCTTCCGACGCAAACTGGTCCTGATACACCTGGTAGATTTCTCTCGCATAACGACGCGAATCCGCATCATTGATCTCCACCAGGGCCTGCGCCGCCATCAACAGAAGAGTTGCCTTCGCCTTCTTTGAAAATTCCGAGGAGAACAGCGTGGCGCACAGCGACACGACCTGGGGGTAGTCGCCATCACCGAACAGCTTCTGCGCATATTGGAGCTTATCGGTGTTGTAAGGAATTTGAACCGCTTGTGGTGCAAAAAAAGGATTCGAATTGGAAATCCTTACCACCTGCGGCTGGGAAGTACGTTCTCCGGGATTGATCACAAAGTATGCCGTCACCATCAAAATGACTGCGATTGCAATGGCAGCTACATACTTCATGATGCTCTAGCGACAAGAAACACGACCCGACCTTTATTCAAAAATGATGTCTTCTTATTAGCGTTGAACACTTTCGCTGCGTCGGGACCTTTGACTTCAGCATCCGTATCCGTGCGTATACCACCCTCCAGGCTGAGGATTGCCTTCGATCCCATTGATTCGAGCACCGCTTTGGCTTTGCCTTCGTTATTCGTGTACTGCGCGGCTCCGCGTGAAATCAGGATGTCCATGGCAACATCCTTCGCGCTGTAGAGGACTTCACCCTTATCGGTAAAGATCTTCGGCGCGATAGCAGGTTTGAAGGAAGCGGGTACTCGGACGATCAAGCCATCGTAATCGGCTTCCGCGACCGCCGTGGCGGGCGCAGCAGGAGCTGCGGGCGGTGGGGCCGGCCGAGCTGGAGCTGCCGGAGGGGCCGGCGGAGGGTTGAACACAGGAAGCTTGGCTTCATTCGTTCGCTTGATGATCTCAGGTGCGAGGCCGGGCATGATTGCGCTCAGTACGCCGCCGCTCCCATTCAGAGGCACGCGGATAACGACCTCGACTTTGCCTCGTTTCTCGACATCAGGACCCACGAATTCGGTCATCGAAGTCTCACGAACCGGCTGACCACCGCGGATCTTTGCGGAAACGCTGGAACGCACCGTGTCTTGAATAGCCTGGCTCAACTCGTTGCCCGACTGCGAGTCGATTTGGATGGTGGTGATCATTTCCGCAAGGTTTCTATTGGCGTCCACGACAGCGGCGCGCCGCGCGGTGGCATACGCCTGTGGGGAATCCGGCGGAATATTTGCGGCCGGAATGCCGATGCCTTTGACTTCAACGAAATTTTCGATGAAGTCGACTTTTCCTTCGACCGGGCCCTGAGCCCGAACCACCGTCACGACCAACATCAATAAAGCGGCGATCACTTTTGTTCTAAACATCCTTGCTCCCTCAATAAATCGTGGTCAATTCCGTGTTGACGTAATAACTCATCAGGATGCGCGAATAGGGCAGCCCCTTTCCCGCCATCCCCTTGGCGCCGTACTGACTCAATCCCACACCGTGTCCCCAGCCACCGCCGGACATCTCAATAGAATCTCCGTTGATGCTGATGTTCATCAGAATTTCCGGAAGATTTTCCGGCTGTTCCGCCGGTTTAACGTACTGGTTGATGGCGCGCCGGAACTGGGCGCGAGTGTTCAGTTTCAGCCGTCCCTTCGTGTGCTCGACCATCAACTCGACCAGCCGCCCTGATGGACAGGTCTTCAGCGGCGTTATCCCACGAATGGCTGACACATCGTATCCGGCCCTTTGTAGTGCCTCTTCAACGGCGGCGACAGAAAACTTTCGAGTCCACTTCCCTAGCGGCTGCGTGGTCGAATACTCGTCGGCATTCGCCTTCAGGTACGGAAGCGCGGTGCCGAAAACGAACTGTGGATCCGCTGTCGTCCCGCCATTGTTCGACGTGAAATAGGCCAGCACAACACGCCCGCCAGATGTCAGGATCTGTCCCCTCGTGGCATCGACGGCTTCGCGCACGCGTGCATGTTCTTTGGAGTAGCCGCCGTAAACCTGACTGCGGATATCATCGAAAACATCGAACTTTCCCGGACTCCGCGGGTGCACGACGTGGTAATAGGCATATGTTCTTGCTGCCACAGCCTGTGCTTTCAAAGCTTCCATGTGCCACGAAGGAGATACTTCTGAAGCGACTACGCTGTACAGGTATTCTTCGATCGGCACCTTATTGACAATCCGCATCCTGCCGGCATCCGGGATCAAGAGCATCGCCCCCCTGTAGGTTCGCTTCTCCACGCGGATCGGGCTGTTTGAAGTAACCCTCGAGGTTTCATTGCCGATTTCAGTGGCGGTGATTCGCACGGCAGTTCCTACCATTTTGGTTTTGCCGTCCGCAAAAGTTACGGTCATCGGCTGGACGGATTCCAGCGTGAGCGAATCACTCTCAGCCAACGCAATGCGAATGGCCCGGCCACCGAGGGCTTTTTCAGCCGCCGGAGCCTTGGTCCCGGCAGCGATCTGATCGATCAGGAAATCAGCAGTCGTGGCGCGTGGACCATTCGGGAACTCTTTCATGTATCTTTGGAACAGGGTGCGGGCGCCGTTGAGATCTCCCGCCTGGTACTGCAGCATCGCGGACTGAAAGATTGCCGGTTCGTAGAAGGCAGTCGCAACAAAGTTCTGAAGAATGTTGTTGTACTCCTGAGCGGCCGCTTGGGAGTTGTCCAGGAACGTCGACAGAACGTTGGCTTTCAACGACAGCGCCTCGGCTTTGATCGCGGCCGCCTGGCTGTACTCGAATGCCGTGTCGAGATCCTCGATAGCTTCAAGATATTTGCCCACATCGACGTAGTAATTCGCTTCATTGATGTGGAACCGCGCTATGGCATCGGGCGGCAAAACCTGGGCGACTGCAGCAATGGGCGTCAGAAGTAGCGCTGCCAAGAAGAAAAACCGGCGGAACTTCATCTGCGCACCTGAAACAGTTTCACGCCCTTCTTTGTTTCCAGATCACTCCCACCAATCAGTGTTGGCGTCTGCTCGCGATTCAATTCAGCAACGGACTGATAAAAAATCGCTTTTCAGGCAGTGGGGGTGCTAGCGGCTCGAACCGGTCTGAAGGAGCGCTTTGATGGGGGAAACGATAGCTGAAGCGGGGTGGAGGCGTCAAGATGCACGGCAGCATGGCCCAGGGCGAACGCATCTAGTAATACTAGGTTAAGTAATTATTGACATTCTTCCGAGGTGGATGCACACTGGATGCATGACACCTCAACAATTGAAAGCTCTCGATCGCCGATTGACCTCCTTCTTGGAAGACTTGCTGGCCC